>QNFK01000084.1 GCA_003645495.1 Gammaproteobacteria bacterium | reverse complement strand
TCCCACCAATCTTTAGTATTTGATGCATCGCCGGCCATGACGGTTGCATCAAGCCTGAGTCTGGCCAGATTTTCCGCCACACCGCGGAGCCTTTGCGCATCCTGATCAATAGCAGTCAGAACCGCGTCGGGGGCCATTAGTTCCAGTAAATGGCCGGTTTTTCCGCCCGGGGCAGCGCAGGCATCAAGCACGCTTGTGCCACCAGCAGCCAGTAACCAGGGCGCAGCGAGCTGTGCTGCACCGTCCTGCACCGAGACCCGACCCTCGCTGAATCCAGGCAACTCCTCTACCGGCAGTGGCTGGCTGAGTCGCACTGCCTGTTCGAGTCCGTCCAGCTCATGCCCGTCAACCGCAAATTCTTCAATGTATTGTCCCGCTGACATATGTTGCCGGTTGACCCGCAACCACATCGGCGCGCGGTCGTTGTTTGCTTCGAGAATCTGCTGCCAATGCTCTGGCCAGTCGGCCTGCAGCCGCCCGATCAGCCAGGCAGGATGATTAAAACGGGATTCGTCATCTGCAGGCTCCTGGTTTTTCATGTCCTTGCGCAGGTAATTGCGCATGACAGCGTTGATCAGGCCTTTGTACTTTGGTCGCCGCAGGAGCCGGGCCGCCTCGACCGTAGTCGAAACGGCGGCATGATCGGGCACACGTGTATCGCTTAGCTGAAACAGGCCTACAGCAAGTAGTGATTCGATAACACTGTCGCGGGCCTTCAACGGCCGATCCACAAGCTGGCGTAACTGTGCACGCAAGCGCCAGTGAAAACGCAACGTGCCATAACAAAGCATTTTTACCAGTGCACGATCACCCGGGTTGATGCGCTCGTCCAGCTCAGCAAGCACCGCATCCAGTGAGCGACCTTCGCTGACTACCGCATCAATCGCTTTTGCCGCCGCCGCGCGCAGCCGCGCGCCCGATTTTAATTCGCTCATCGGAGCTTACTTCGCAGCTTCTTCACAGCGAGCCCAATTGCTTGCCCTGCAGCCCGGCCTGTGCCGCAAACTCCGCGGCGGTTACGCGCCGTCCACCGGGTCGCTGTAGTTCCAGCAGACGCAAGCCACCCTCGCCGCAAGCGACGTCTATACCCTCTTTTCCCGCCGCCTGAATTGTGCCCGCGGGACCTTCAATACCAGCGTGTAATTCTGCCCGCCAGCACTTGATGCGCGCGCCGTCGAGGTCAAAAAATGCGCCCGGCGCTGGGTTATAAGCCCTTATTTTTCTTAGTGTTTCCGGAGCCGCCTCGCTCCAGTCTATGGCCGCGTCCGCAGTCTTAATCTTGCCTGCATAAGTTGCCAGGCTGTCATCCTGGGGCACACTGGCAAGCGTTCCACCGAGGATCTCAGGCAACTTCCCGACGAGTAATTCACCGCCAAGCAGCGCCAGTCGATCATGCAATTCGCCTGCGGTTTCAGCGCCACCAATCGGCGTTGCAGCAGTGGCAAAAACAGGACCGCTATCAAGACCAGCTTCCATTTGCATCAGGCTTATTCCTGTTTGACTGTCACCTTCGAGTATCGCCTGCTGAATGGGCGCAGCACCGCGCCAGCGTGGCAATAATGACGCGTGCACATTAAGACAACCCTGACGGGGAATATCGAGAATCGCCTGCGGCAGAATTAATCCGTACGCCGCGACGATAATGATGTCCGGCTGCAAGTCAGTCAGCTTGCTGAACAATTCAGGATCTTTGAGCGTCTCGGGCTGCCATAGTGGAATCTCTTGCAGAAGTGCGAATTGCTTAACCGGACTTGCACTGAGTTTTTTGCCGCGCCCGGCCGGGCGATCGGGCTGCGTCAGTACGGCCGCCGGTACAAAACCGGCACTAACCAGCGCACGCAATGATGCCAGGGCGAAATCCGGGGTACCGGCAAACAATAGTTTTGCAGCATTCATGGGACGTTATCAGGTTAGCGATCCGGTGATTGCCCGTGCCAGGCTAAAGCACCACAGCCGTTTCCTGGATCTGTAGTCGACGGTCTTTTTGCAGGCGCTTGCGAATACGCTGGCGTTTCGCTTCAGACAAATAATCGACAAACAGGCGGCCATCCAGGTGGTCGATTTCGTGTTGCACACAAACCGCAAGCAGGCCGTCGAAGTCGGCCTCAATCGCCGCGCCATTACGATCCAGATAATTCACGCGAACATGCTCGGCGCGCTCCACTTCCTCGTAATAACCGGGAACGGACAAACAGCCCTCTTCCGAAACTTCCAGACCATCCCTGGCAACGATTTCCGGGTTAATCAGCACATACGGGTCGTCTTTTTCAGCAGACACGTCTGCGACCAGCAGGCGCCGGTGTACATCGACCTGGGTTGCCGCCAGTCCTATGCCGGGAGCGTCATACATGGTCTCGAACATGTCATCGATAAGCTGGCGCAAAGCATCGTCCACAGCCGCCACCGGCACGGCCTTCTTGCGCAGCCGCGGGTCGGGAAATTCAAGTATTTTCAATTTTGCCATAATGAGTAGTGCTAAAACTCGTGTGAATTACTAATAATCAGACCTAAATTTTTGACTTTATTGAATAACATAGCGGACAATGCCGCCTGATATCCGCACTGCCGTAACCCGCTTTTGGGCTGAAATTGTGACGTGTTTGGCAGCTTGATTGCCCCCGACACGACATATTATAGCAACGCTTGCCAACGGGCAGGCACAGACTACTATGATGGAGCACCCGTCGATTATGTCTCCTGACAATAAATGCCTTAAAAGCGGTCTCAATGTGACCCTTATTGCACTGGTTATCTCTATGGCCGGCTGCTCTCTCAACCCGTTCGGCAAGGATGATAACGAGGCACCGCCTCCGGCCGCCAGGACCTCAACGGTTCCCAGTGGCTCATCTTCCATGGATCCGGTTAGCCGGCCAGCCCCGGCCAGCCAGAGCCAGCCAGCCATGCAGCAGATCAGCCAGCCTGTACCGCTTGCCTCGGGCGCACCCGACGAGTACACGGTCCAGGTCGGCGATACGCTCTGGGACATATCGGCAACGTTCCTCAGAGACCCGTGGTATTGGCCCGAAGTCTGGTATGTCAACCCACAGGTTGAGAATCCACACCTTATTTATCCCGGGGATGTGCTCGCACTGGTGATGATCGATGGTCAACAGCGGATTACAAACGTCAGGGCATCGGCTTATCGCCTCTCGCCGCAGGCGCGCGTAACGCCGCTCACCGAATCGATTACAAGTATTCCGTACGAACAGATTGATGCTTTCCTGTCGAAGGGACTCGTCCTGGAGAAAGATCAGATCGGTCAACTACCCTACATTCTCGCTACCCGCGGCGACCATTTGATGGCGTCCGCTGGTAATGACATCTATGTACGTGGTGGCGAACCGGTAGCCACTGGCACGCGCTACAGCGTGGTCCATGTCGGCGATGAGCTCAGGGACCCGGACGACGGCAAGTTGATCGGCTACCAGGGTATCTATGTTGGTGAAGGAGCGCTGTCACGTGGCGGCGACCCGGCAACCGTTTCCCTGACTGATACCAACCGCGAAGCCCTTGAGGGTGATCGCCTGGTTCCGGAGACTGTTGATATTCCGCTGAATTTCTTTCCGAAGGCACCGGACATTGATGTCGATGGACAAATAATTTCGGTTGTCGATGGTGTATCGATGATTGGCCAGTATCAGGTCGTTGTTCTGAACCGCGGTGCAAGACACGGCCTCGCACCAGGAGACGTTTTGTCGGTTTACCAGGCTGGCGAGACGGTTCGCGATCGTTATGCCGGTCACTCGTTTGGTAGTTTTGGCGCTAACGAGAAAGTTACCCTGCCTGATGAGCAAGCCGGCACGATCATGGTCTTCAAAGTCTATGACCGGATAGGCTACGGGCTGGTAATGGTTGCAACGAGCGATATTCACGTCCTCGATGCCGTTCGCAACCCGATCTAGGTAACAAAAATTCAAAAGGGCCGGCGTTCTTACAGCGCCGGCTTTTTTTTGCGCGAAATCTGCAGGCCTTTGCCAGATTTGTATTCCCGTTATCCACAGATAACCACTACTATGGAATGCAGAAGAATTTTTCAGGTAAGCGCGGGTGACAACGAACGAAATCGATCAGGAGTGGCTTGACGAACCGCAACACCACATCATTGCGGCGGAGTCGGACGACTTCCCGCATTTGCTGCGGCAGATTCCGGACCCACCAAAGCAACTGTATGTCGTTGGCAATATTGACGCGCTGCATTTGCCGGCGCTGGCGATTGTTGGCAGCCGCAATCCGACCCGCGGCGGTCGACAAAATGCGTACGAATTCGCGAAACACCTGGGCAGATCAGGCTTTTGTATCGTCAGCGGTCTCGCTCAGGGCATCGACGCCGCAGCACACGAGGGTGCGCTGGATGCCGATGCAATGACCGTCGCCTTTCTCGGGCACGGCATTGACCGAATCTATCCTGCTGAAAACCGCGAGTTAGCACATCGCATAGCCGCAGGTGGAGCGCTTTGTTCCGAGTATCCACTGGGCAGTCCACCACGCAAGGAGCATTTCCCGAGGCGCAACCGGCTGATCAGCGGACTGAGTCTTGGCACACTGGTCGTTGAGGCAGCAAAACGTAGCGGTTCACTTATCAGTGCGCGACTTGCCGCCGAACAGGGGCGCGAAATATTCGCTATTCCGGGCTCAATACATAATCCAATGTCGCGCGGTTGCCATCAGCTCATTCGACAGGGCGCAAAACTGGTTGAGAGCGCCGATGACATCGTTAGCGAGCTTGGCCCGATGGTCGGGCATCTTATGCAAAACGCGGCAACGGAAGCACCTGAGACCGGCACTAGCAAACATCACGACCCTGACTACGAAAAACTGCTGCAGACATTAAGTTATGACCCGGCGAGCGCTGATGAACTCGCCGAACAATCCGGATTGACGATTGATCAGGTTTCCTCCATGCTTCTGATCCTGGAGCTTGAGAAAAAGATTGAAGCACAAGCTGGCGGCCGGTATGCAAGACGGCCCGCGTAGAAATTGGCAGCAAACCATAGTAAATGAGCAGCAGTAACTGGATAACGGTCATCGGCCCGAATAATTCATGAGTGACGGCTTACAATTAAGGAAAATAGTAGATGATTGAAATTGGTCAGCATCTGTTGGCGGAAGTCGAAACGCTACAGTTGACGCCTGCCGGGCTATCGCTTCCTGTGCCGGCACATCGCGCCCGATCCTGCTCGACACGTAGTCCCTGCTACGTCTCTCACACGATCGAACGCGCTGCACTCGGCACAGAAACCGACAGCTCCGCCCACTCATAAAATATTCGGACCAGGAGACGCTCCAGGCATGAAAGAGAATGTACTCGACGTTCTGATGTACCTGTTTGAGACTTACGTCGACGCTGAGGCACAACCGGAACCGGATCAACACGAGTTGCGCGACGAGCTTGCCCGGGCGGGATTCGGCGATAGCGAGATCGACCGTGCGCTTGACTGGCTTGACGGACTGACCGACAACCAGCAAAAACTGGTGCACACCCCCAACACCGGCCATGGAATTCGCATCTATGATGATAGCGAAATGCAACGGCTTGATTCCGGCTGCCGCGGTTTTATCACCTATCTTGAGCAAATCGGCATTCTCTCGCCACCACAGCGCGAAATCCTGATTGATCGTCTGCTGGCGCTGGAGAGCCCGGATATTGATGTCGAGCAGATTAAGTGGGTCGTATTGATGGTTTTATTCAGCCAGCCGGGCCAGGAACTGGCGTACGCTCGTATGGAAGACCTCGTTTTTGACGAGAGTGACACCGCAATACACTGACAGTTTTATTGCGCTGAGGCGCGTCGCTGACACGACAAATCTTGACACCCGGCTCTTAAAGCTGTAATTCAACCGCGGCATCGTCCGCGGTTTTGCTTATCTTGATGCAACAAAAGGAATAGTCAGCCCGAATGTCCAAAAATCTTGTCATAGTCGAATCCCCCGCCAAGGCTACAACCATTAGCAAGTATCTTGGCAAGGACTTCGATGTCCTCGCATCCTATGGCCATGTGCGTGACCTTGTGCCCAAGGAAGGTGCCGTCGATCCCGAAAACGGGTTCGCCATGAAATACAAAATTATTGAGCGCAACGAGAAACACGTAAACGCGATCGTCAAGGCACTGAAAAAAGCTGATGCCCTGTACCTCGCGACTGACCCGGACAGGGAAGGTGAAGCCATTGCATGGCATCTGACGGAACTACTGCACGAAAAGAATGCCCTGGATAACAAAGAAGTGCACCGGGTCATTTTTCATGAAATCACCAAAAATGCAGTGCAAGCGGCTATAGAAGATCCACGTGAGGTCTCCGGTGAACTGGTCAGTGCCCAGCAAGCACGCCGGGCGCTGGATTACCTGGTCGGCTTCAACCTGTCGCCGTTGCTCTGGAAAAAAGTTCAGCGCGGCTTGTCTGCGGGTCGGGTACAAAGCCCGGCACTGAGAATGATCGTCGAGCGCGAGCTTGAGATCGAGGCATTCAAAGCGCGCGAATACTGGACCATTGAGGCTGGCGTCAGCAAAGACGAGCAACCGTTTGTCTCAAGGCTGGTTCGTTACAAAGGCGAGAAAGTCGAGCAATTCAGTTTTGAGAACGAAACTTCTGCGCGAGAAGTTGAGGCAACTCTCATTGAAGCTGCCTCCGGAAAACTGACCACCGTCAGTGTTAAGAAGAAACAACGTCGCCGCAATCCGGCGGCTCCGTTTACGACTTCGACGCTGCAACAGGAAGCCTCGCGCAAGCTTGGCTTCAATACGCAATGGACGATGCGCGTGGCACAACGTCTCTATGAAGGACTGGAATTGCCGGATGAAGGCAATGTCGGCCTCATCACTTATATGCGTACCGACTCGGTGACACTTGCCTCTGTCGCCGTTGGCGAGATTCGGGAAGTCATCGAGGAACGCTACGGCAAGAAAAATCTGCCGGATGAACCGTGCACTTACAAAACCAAATCAAAGAATGCGCAGGAAGCGCATGAAGCCATTCGACCGACTTCGGTTGCACGTACTCCGGAATCGCTGAAAGGCAAACTCGACGACGATCAGTTCAAGCTGTACACGTTGATCTGGAAACGCACCATGGCCTGCCAGATGGTGCCGGCCATTTTCGATACGGTGGCGCTTGAGTTCGTTCCCGGTCTTTCCTCAGACACTCCGGATGCGGCTAATGATCACCGCATGCGCGCAAACGGCTCCGTACTGGTCGAGCCTGGCTTCATGGCCGCCTATCAGGAAGGCAGGGACGAGGAAGTAGAGGACGACAAAGATCGCCTGCTCCCCGAAATCAACGAAGGCGACGTCATCAACCTGGACGAAT
>QNFK01000083.1 GCA_003645495.1 Gammaproteobacteria bacterium | reverse complement strand
TTGCTGTGGATGATGAGGGTACGCCGGGTCAATACAACGTCCTGGTTGAAGACGGCATATTGCGTGGTTATATGCAGGACAACCTGAACGCCAGGCTAATGGGCGTGGCACCAACCGGCAACGGTCGGCGTGAATCGTATGCTCACATACCAATGCCGCGCATGACCAATACATACATGCTTGCCGGTCCGCACGATCCCGCAGAAATTATTGCATCCGTGGACAAAGGGCTTTACGCACCGAATTTCGGCGGCGGACAAGTAGACATTACCTCCGGGAAATTTGTTTTTTCAGCCAGTGAAGCCTATCTGATCGAGAAGGGTAAGGTTACGGCGCCCGTGAAAGGTGCAATGCTGATTGGAGACGGGCCTGAAGCTCTGAGCCGGATATCGATGGTTGGTAACGATCTTAAATTCGATCGTGGCGTGGGTACCTGCGGCAAGGATGGGCAGTCTGTTCCCGTCGGTGTTGGCCAGCCGACGCTGCGAATTGACGAATTGACGGTCGGCGGAACTTCCTGAAAGACCTTATAAATCAAATAGATAAGTCTATGTGACATATCCTCGCACCCGGCGACTGGACTAAGGTGCCGGACCTGTGGAGAATCGATTCGACCGCAATACTGAGGTTCCGCTTTATGTGGGTGTCCAAGCCGATTTATGAGGGCCTGCCGTATTTCTATCTCGTCGTTGGTGCAATAACGCTGGCTGCGTCAATGTATCTGAACCATTGGTACTGGCCGACGATCTGTTTCGTCGTTGGCCTGTTGTGCCTTGTCGGCGGATTGGTTGTTCTTCTGAAGCGGCGTGATTATCGAAGTCATAATCGGCGAGTGAACCGATAACCCGAACAACTCGCGATTACCGAAACATACAATTCAGGCCTGATTTTCGTTGACCGACGTGTCGTCTTTACTGCCTTCATCGGTGTTGCGCAAATCCGCGTAAACAAGCTCGTGCGTTCCGAGTGAAATAATATCGCCGTCAGCGAGAATTTGTTTTTCGACTTCATCATCGCCAATAAATACACCGTTGGTGCTGTTCAGGTCTTCGATAACACAACCCGATGTACTGCTGGTTAATTGCACGTGATGCCGGCTGACATAGGTACTGTCGATGTAAATGTCACTGTCCGGCGCGCGACCGATAATTATGCGGCCGGCCTCAAAGAAATGTTCCGATACCGGCTTTCCTTTGCTGCGGACTTCAATTCGAGTCAGGTAATTTTTCTTTTTCGCAGTGGGTACAAGATGCGGCAGAACTTCGTGTTCCCCGGTCGTATCTTCATGTTCGACCCATTCAAGTTCTTCCGCCGTGCCCTCAATATCCTCGGCGGTGATCGACTTTTTTCCATCCGCAAATGCAACCAGCAATGCAGAATCGCACAGTGTGTTGATCAGTCTCGGGACGCCACCGGTATAACGATAGATAAGCGGATACACGTCATCGGCGAATAATTTGCCATCTTTTCGTCCGGCTACTGCAAGGCGATGTTCGATATAGGCGCGCGTGTCGGTACGATCGAGTGGGCCAAGATGAAACCTCAGGCGTACGCGCTGTACCAGTTGTTTGAGCTTGGGGGACGCCAGCGTTTCTTTAAGTTCCGGCTGACCAGCAAAAATAATGCGTAGCACCTTCTCTTTTTGGGTCTCGATACCGGATAACAAACGGACTTCTTCCAATACCTTTTCGGTCAGGTTTTGCGCTTCGTCGACAACCAGGATCACTTTTTTGCCTGTCGAATATTGCTCGATCAGGAACATGTTGAGCATGTCCAGCAGTTCGACTTTTTTCTTGTCGAATGGTTTGAAGCCGAATTCGGTTAATACAGCTTGCAGGAACTGAGTTGGCGAAAGTTGTGTCTGTGAGACAACTGCGTAGACAACGTTGTCCTCAAGTTCGTCCAGAAACGATTGCAACAAGGTTGTCTTGCCGGAGCCGATATCTCCGGTGATAACCACAAAGCCATCTGACAGCCAGATGGTCGATTCCATATAGGCTTTAGCGCGCGAGTGCTGTTTGCTCCAGTACACAAACGCCGGGTCCGGCGTCAGGCCGAAAGGTGGCTCTTTGAGCTTAAAATGATCCAGGTAAGACATTGAGTTGTTGTATCCGTGGCACGATGGTCCGTTTCTGTGCTTTTTTGACCTTATAACTGATCAAACTGCCTATGTGACGATATTATGACGTATTGAGGCATCTTAAAGTGCGACTCCGGTCAAATAATGATCAGATAATCAGCAGCTTACCCAGCCTCTTCAGCTGGTCTTCCAGAGCGGGAGATGTATCCGCAACGACAGTGACGTGGCCCAGTTTTCTGCCGGGCCTTGGTTCCTTGCCATAGTCATGCACAAAACAGTTGTCTGCCTGTAACTCCACCGCTGGTCCGGGCATCTCACCAATCAGGTTAATCATGCAGGAATAGCCCTGCGCATTGGTATCGCCGAGTGGCATGTCGAGAATTGCGCGCAGGTGATTTTCAAACTGGCTGGTGGCCGCACCCTCGATAGTCCAGTGGCCGGAATTGTGTACCCGCGGCGCGATCTCGTTCGCTACTAAACGATCGCCGGTAACAAAAAGTTCCAGTGCCAGCACGCCGACATAGTTCAGATGTGTCAAAAGACTGGTCAGGTAATGATTGGCAGTTTCCGTCAGCCTCTCTGCTTGCGCCGGTGCCTTTGAAACGCTCAGGATTCCCTGCCGATGACTATTTTCGGTGAGCGGATAAAAAACTACGTCGCCGCTGGCGTTTCGCGCAGCGATTGCAGAAACTTCACGATCGAATTCTATCCATTGTTCTGCAATCAGGTCGGAACCGCCGAGTTCGGCAAACGCGGATCCGATGTCGGCCTCGTCTCTGACTATTAATTGCCCTTTACCGTCATATCCCAGGCGGCGAGTCTTCAGTATCAGCGGCAGCCCCACATCGGTGCACGCCGCGCGCAAATCTTCTTCGCTATCAACCGCACGAAATTCCGCAACCGGGATGCCCAGTGTTGTAAAAAGTGTTTTCTCGACTAACCGGTCCTGCGCGTGACGCAATGCTTCGGCAGGTGGGTAAACGGTGGTTGTCGCGGCAATTTTCTCGATAGCCGCGACTGCAACGTTTTCGAACTCATACGTAACGATGTCAGACTTCGCGACGAGTTCGACCAGACCCTCCTCACTATCGAACGGATATTGCAGAACCGGCCCGGCCACGGCCGCCGGCGGATTGTCGGATGGATCGAGAAAAATAAATTTCAGACCCATTTTTTGTCCCGCAATCCCAAGCATCTGGCCGAGCTGCCCGGCCCCGATAATGCCTATCGTTGTCATGCCTGTTTAGCCGCCCGGGTTCGGGTTTGCCAGCACGGTGTCTGTCTGCTCGTCGCGAAATGCATCCAGCGCCACAGCCACTTCTGCGTCCGTGGTCGCCAGTATCGCCGCTGCCAGCAGGGCTGCGTTTTTTGCCCCTGCTTTGCCGATCGCCATACAGCCCACCGGGATTCCGCCAGGCATTTGTGCGATCGACAATAATGAGTCCATTCCCTTGAGCGCTTTCGACTCGACCGGTACACCGAGGACAGGTAACCGTGTTTTGGCGGCAGTCATGCCGGGCAAATGAGCAGCGCCACCGGCACCGGCGATAATAACTTTCAGGCCACGCCCGACTGCGGACGCAGCGTAGTCGAACAACAGATCCGGCGTACGGTGTGCAGACACGACCTTTACTTCGTGCCCAATGTCCAGTGCCTGCAATACGTCAACGGCGTGTCGCATTGTGTCCCAATCGGATTGGGAACCCATGATGATTCCAACCTGTGCGTTCATATTAGTGGCCAGCTCGTGGTAATCCCCTTACGGGGTCGGTGAATATCTGCAAGAGGAGCAATTCTATAGTCAGTGAGCAGTGTTCTGCATCTTCGCTGACAGTTCTTTGTGAATTTCCCGAAAAATTTTTCTCAGCGTCTGCCGCCTCACATTATCGTTCGGTGCTGCAAGATGCGCTTTCGTATATTCAGACAAATCCTTGTTTTCGCGTCCAAGTGCCGTGAACAGGCCGCTTAACGCCTCCGTCCCCTCGTTAGCTATACGGTCACGCCACAGTTCTGCCTGGCGAAATATGTCCTTTTCTACGCGACCATGCCGGCCCAGGCTATCCAGCTTCGCTTGTATGGGAACCGGATCGGTACCGCGCATCAATTTTCCGATCAGCTGTTTTTGACGACGCAGCGCGCTGTGCGACTTGATCGCCTTGGCAGCAACTACCGCATCGAACAGGGATTCATCGAGACCGAGTCCACCCAGCTGCTCATCAGTCAGCTCGATCAATTGCTCCCCCAGGACCTGGGCGGCCTGGAATTCTCGTTTGCGGGCACTTTTACTTGGCTTTGATATTTTCACTGGTTAGCGGTCCAACAAGGTAATATGAGCGGACAGATTGAACAAATGACACATGAAAATTACCTGCGTTGCTGGCGGATATTTAGCCAAACGAAGGTGACTTCCCGGATAATATCACGACGGCCTGGAGACGAATCGCATCAGTTGCGAGGAACTACAAGTGCTCCAAAGTAAGGAAATTATTGTCAGATGAATGCACTACCAAGCCGCACTGCGCTGGATCAAAAAGAACTTGAAGACATCGTCCTGCTGATCCTGGACGAGGCGAAAAAACAGGGTGCCGATCAGGCCGAAGCTGCTGCCAGCCACGACATCGGATTGTGTGCGACGGCCCGGCTCGGCGATGTTGAGAGCCTCGAATATACGAACGATCGAGGCGTCGGCATCACCGTTTACAAGGATAAGAAAAAGGGCAATGCAAGTACCTCCGATTTCAGTCCTGAGGCACTCCGTGAAGCGGTTGGCAAGGCGTGTACATTCGCTAACTTTACCGCGGCTGATGAACATGCCGGTTTGGCAGATGCAGAATTGATGGCGCAGGACATTCCGGATCTTGATCTCGCCCACGACTGGCATCTGCAATCTGACGCTGCCATTCGTTTTGCGATCGAATGTGAGGATGCGGCCAGATCATTCGATAAGCGCATAACCAACTCAGAAGGCGCTACGGTTAATAGCAGCGGTGGCGTTCGTGTTTATGCAAATTCGCATGGATTCCTGGGTGGTTTTCCAAAAACCAGCCACAGCATCAGCTGTGTTGTCATCGGCGAAGCCGACGGCGTTATGGAGCGTGATTACTGGTACAGCGCGGCGCGTGATGCGGCTGATCTGGACTCGCCTGCTGAGATAGGCAGGATTGCGGCAGAGCGCACCGTACAGCGACTTGGCGGGCGCAAGATTAAAACGGGTAATGCGCCGGTATTGTTCGCGCCGGAAGTCGCGCGTGGTTTCATTGGTCACGCCATCGGCGCGATCGCAGGCGGCGCTCAGTATCGGCGTGCATCATTTTTACTCAACGCGGCTGGCGAGCAGATTTTTCCCGAATTCCTGCAAATTCAGGAACGACCCCATATATCCAAGGGTATGGCCAGCGCTCCTTATGATGCTGAGGGCGTGACAACCAGGGATCGCGATATCGTCAAAGACGGCGTATTGCAGGGTTATGTGATGAGCTCTTATTCAGCGCGTCGACTGGGACTGCAAACGACTGGCAATGCGGGCGGCACGCATAATCTGCTGGTACCGGGAAACGCCGGCGACATGGCGGAACTGATGCGCATGATGGGCAGCGGGCTACTGGTTCACGAATTGATTGGCTCCGGCGTTAACGCTGTGACGGGTGACTATTCCCGTGGTGTGGTTGGTTACTGGATCGAGAATGGCGAGATCGTGCATCCGGTTCACGAAGTGACCATTGCGGGCAATCTGAAAGATCTTTACCGGCGCATTAGCGCGATCGGAAATGATCAGGATCTGCGTGGCGGCATTCGTTGTGGCTCGTTGCTGGTTGAATCGATGACGATTGCCGGGGCCTGATCAAACAACTCTATTTCTTGTTCTGTTCGGTTTCATCCAGAAAATCTGCCAGCGTACGATCACCGATAATGCCGGCAATAGCAGAATCAAGTTGCTCGCCCAGGGCATTGATACTGCCCGACCAGCTCGGTTCTCGGTAGGATCCCGTTTCACCCTGGACTCTGACAACATCGAGAATGTCTGTCATGGCAATGCGCGACATTTCCCGCCCGGGCAGTAGCTCTTCCTTCTCCGTCGAAGTTAACAATCCGGCTGATTCGAGCGCCTCAAAGATCGGTGCCAGCGCGATTGAGGGAATATGCAGTTTCGCGCTGATCTGCTGTGGAGTGATCGACTCGCCAGAATTCCGAAACGACTTACCAACCAGGAACATCACGTTCAGTGTAAGGCGCTCACGCATTGCGTTGGATAATCTCGGCTCCTGACGACCGATACGCAGAAATGCCGGTCGCTGGTGGTAGAAAGCCAGCTGAGCACCGATCAGGAGGATGAGCCAGTTCAGGTACAGCCAGATCAAAGTCATGATCACGACGGCGAAACCCGCGTAAATCTGTTGCGTGCGCGTTGCGAACACGATGAACGTGGTAAATATGGCGGCCATAGTGGCCCACATGAAACCGCCCGCAACCCCACCAACAATCGCCGATTTCAATTTGACTTTGGTGTTTGGCATGTACACGTAAAGGAACGTAAACACAGCGGAAATCAAAAAATACGGCACGAACTTACCGGCCAGAACAAACAGTGGCCCGAGTGCCTCATTATTGAGTAAATACTGCATCACGGCATTGTTCTGAATAGAAGTGATCATGCCGATCGCCGTGACCATGACCATCGGTCCAACAATCAATACGATCAGATATTCTGTAAAACGACGCGCGAAATTGCGTGGCTTCGAGACATACCAGACATAGTTGAAGCTCTCTTCAATCTTTTGCACGGTGGAGATTGCTGTATATAGAAAAAACGCGAGCCCAACGCCGCCCAGTACGGAGCCCTGGACGTTGTCGACCAGTGTCAGTATCTGGGCTGTGATCTGTTCTCCCTGGTCACCAAGCGGGGAGAGCAGGTTGTTGAGATATGGTTCCAGCTGGTTGAAAACACCAAATCCCTTCAAAACCGCAAAGCTGACTGCCAGCAGTGGAATTACGGACAACAGCGTTGTATAGACCAGGCTCATGGCGCGCATCGTCAGCTGCCCAGAGAAAAAGTCGCGCAACATCGCGTAGAGGTAGCGCAGCACGACAACCAGGATTCGGCCTGGCAGACCCGCCTTTTGTAGCTGGTTTCCCCAGATGACGTTGTCGAGGAAGTTCTGGATGCTGGCGATCACTGGGTGTGGTTCCCGCCGGGTGGTAGGTGTGACTTACATTGTACAGAGTTGGCGTTGTAGGAGCCCGTCCTG
>QNFK01000082.1 GCA_003645495.1 Gammaproteobacteria bacterium | reverse complement strand
GCCATTGGTCGTGACTGGCAATGTGGCACGCACCAGGTCGACCTGAACCTGCCGGCACGTCTTGGCGCAACTTATATCGGCGAAGACGGACAGAAACATACGCCGGTACTTTTGCATCGCGCAATGTTCGGTTCGCTGGAGCGATTTATCGGCATTTTGCTGGAGCATCATGCCGGCAACCTGCCGCTGTGGCTTGCGCCAACCCAGGCCAGGGTATTGACGATTACATCAGACGCTGATGACTACGCGCGCGAGGTGGTTGCGAAATTGCAGAGCGCGGGAATTGTTGCGGATGCGGATCTGCGTAACGAAAAAATATCCTACAAAGTTCGCGAGCACAGTGTCGCGAAAGTTCCGCTGTTGCTGGCAGTCGGCCAGCGGGAAATTGAGGAACAAACAGTCGCAATACGCAGGCTCGGATCGAAACAACAAAAAGTGCTCCCACTGACCGAAGCGATCGCCGCAATCGGCGACGAAATCAGCCGTCGCGGGCGTCCCGAATAAGCAATAGTTTTTACGCCCGGTAAGACTAGCGGCTGTTACGGAAAATACCGCTTTGCGCAGCGGTGTAATTTGCGATTCGAATCCTGTTCTTGCAGGGGTGGTCAGCGGACCAAACGTGACGCTACCTGCACTCCAACTGTGCGCCCCGTCACAGATTCATAAACGTGTCGCGCTCCAGCGACAAATCACTGCAAAGCCAAGGCTATACTCGCTCAACGCAAGGTCTGCACGATATGGAATCGTAATAAGACATAACCCGCCAAGGAGGACGGAGTGGCACTGGAGCATTACAAAACTCAAGTACTGCTGTTACATAGTCAGCAAAGTACACTGGATGTCTTGAGCACCGGTTTTAATGATCGCTATTCCGTGCATCTTGCGACCAGCGGTAGCGAAGCATTAAACACTCTGGTTGACACGCCGATTCACATACTCGTATCAGCGCAGGACTTGCCAGGCATGAGCGGACTGGATGCACTTCGCGAAGCCAAGAAAAGATCTCCGGATACAGTCGGTATTCTTCTCGCCGGATCTGACAAAGAAGATGGGCTGGAAGCACTGGTTGGTAACCAGGAAGTTTTCCAGATCGTACGTGGTTCGATCACACCCGAGGCACTGCTCACCCTGGTTGAGTCTGCAACCAAACGTGATCGCATGACGACGCTGTTCGAATCCGCAAACGATCACCAGGCGAACGTCGATTTGCCGGAAGCAGAACATATCGTCATGGAAACGTCAGAGAACGGTTCCGCCATAATCAGTGATGGCACCGGACAAATGCCAGCGCTAAAACCGGAAAAAATTCAGATCACGCCAGGCGTCGGCATACGTAATATAGACGTTCTGGTACTCACGAAAGACGAAGAGTTTCTTGCAACGGTCAAGGATTCTGCACGTGGGTTGCACAATGTGCATCATTCAGTAACGCCGACTCAGGCGGAAGAAATCGTCCACAAAAACAAAATCGGCGTCCTGGTAACTGATGCCGCAATGGTCGGCGACGATGTTGAGTCGTTGACGCAGCGCCTGAGGAAAACAACACCACGACTGGTAGCAATTGTTGCCGGACGCAGAGACGACGGCGACATGTTGATGGATCTCATCAACCGTGGTCATGTTTATCGATTTTTGCTCAAACCGGTTTCACCAGGCCGCGCCCGCCTGGCGATAGAGGCATCTGTAAAACACCATCTCGAAGCTGCGGACTCTGCTTTCAAAAGCAAACCAAAACCTGCAGCAGCGATGCTGGCAACAGCCGCCAAACGCAAACCGAAGCGGCAACCGACGCCGAGCTCACAGCCGAAAGCACGAGCAAAGCCCAAATTAGAGGCTGCGCCACCCGTTACGCCGAAGGCAGTGGAAAGATCGGCAAAAGATAAGGTCAAACGACGTCCGCAGAAAATTGAGCCGACATTCCCGGAAGCAACGATCAATGAACCGCTGAATACGGACGCTCTGGATGCACCATTTTTGGACGGTAACAGCTTCACGGACACGATGACCGACATTGCAGCATCCGTCGGAAAATCGATTTCCGATGCGACCGGTTCCGCTACCGACCGCGCCGCGGGCATTGTCGAGTCATCCGGCAAGGCCGCCGCGAATGTTGCATCCGGAATTATTGCCCCATTGCGCAATCCGAAAACCTTAGGCATCGCCGGCGGCGCCATAGCTACGCTGGCCATCGTTGCCTGGCTGATCACGAGTTGGGACTCCACTCCCGATGCAGTGGAACCAGAAGAGCTTGTGGCTGATCAGCGGGCTGAGTTGGCACCTGCGAAGGAAGTTTCGGCGCCGGAAGTCGTTGCACCAGCACCGGTCGAACAACCACAGGTCGCGGTGCGCTCTGCTCACCAGGATATCCTGGACGAAGCGCGAATTGCACGAGATGCCGGCGAACTCATTTCACCAGCGAATGACAATGCCGTCGAACTCTATATGGCAGCGCTTGCCGCAGCACCGGACGACGTGATCGTCAACGCGGAATTTGGTCAGGTCATTAGTCGCGTACTTGGGCTCGCAGAAAGCGCAATGCTGACAAGAAATGTTGATGAAGCAACAGCAGCATTGAACATGGTCGGACGTGCTGATCCGGATAACCCGCGCCTGGATTTTCTCGGCTCACAATTGACCCAATTGCAGTTGCGTGAAATCACTGATGAGGCACGCGTTGCCATTCGTGAAGGTCGGCTGGAAGATGCCGACAGTTTGCGCGCCCAAGCCCGGTCTTTGGCTGGCACAAATTCTACGGAAATAACGCTCCTGACAGAGGAGCTTGCAACGGCACGCAATCACAAGCTGGCAGGCGAACAAATCGCTCTGGCCAACGCGCGGCTCGAAGCCGGCGACCTCATGTCACCATCAAATAACAATGCACGCTATTACTTTGCGATGGCCCTGGACACCGATCCACAGAACCAGGCCGCGCAGCAAGGCTTGATCACAGTTGCCAGCACGCTGGTACTCAATGCCCGCACTGCTATCGATAACGGACTTCTTGACGAGGCTGACGATCTCTTGCGGGACGCGCGCGTACTCGACCCGACCAGTAAGGAATTGACCGCAGCTAACAAGGCGCTGGACGATTCGCGGGCAGCAATTGCCGCGGCAGAAAGAAAAGCAGAGGCAGAACGACAAGCTGAACTAAAAAGAGAAGCGGATCGTCAGGCGGAACTGGTTCGCCAGGCAGAAGTTGCCAGGCTTGCGGAAATTGAAAGGCAGGCTGAGCTGGCGCGACAGGCTGAAATAGCGCGAGTCGCCGAACTCGAGCGGCAAGCCGAACTGGCTCGCCAGGCTGAAGCCGCACGTATTGCCGAAGCTAAGAAGCGAGCCGAACAGACTCGCCAGGCAGAAGTTGCCAGGCTTGCCGAAATCGAAAGGCAGGCTGAACTCAAGCGCCAGGCTGAAATAACCAGGCAGGCAGAGGTCAAGAGGCAGGCCGAAGCCGCCAAACAAGCAGAAGCAGATAAAATTCTGGCGGCACGGCGCCAGGTAGAAGCAGATGAGGCAGCACGAATTACCGCGGAGAAAGACGCTGCCAAAGCGGTAACGGCGTCGCCACTTGGCGTGGCCGCTTCCACAGTTTCGCAAACCCCTGTCCGCAAGCCTGCCAGCAGCACGACCAGCCGCCAGGTTGCGGCAACAAGTACTCCTCCGCCAACGCGCAGCACAACAGTAACTCCCGCACCGGCACCGACACGCACTTCAGGCAGTAATTCAGGTGTTACAACATCATTGGCAGTAGCAGCCACTACAGTCGCAAGCAATGTAGTTCAGGGCGGCAGTGTTGTCGGCGCCACGCAATCAATTCCACAAACAATTACGACGACCAGCAGCCAGGCGAATCGGGTTACGGGCAATTCCGCTTTCGCGAGCTCCGAACCAGAGATGGTGGCGGTGAGTCGTTTGACTCGAACGAACTACGTAGCACCGAAATATCCGCGTGCTGCGCATCGCAGAAATGTAACGGGTTCGGTTGATATCACTTTCACCGTAACCACGGATGGCAGGATTCGTGATATGTCCGTGCTCAATTCCGAGCCTGGTGTGACCTTTGACCAGGCAGCGATGGATGCCGTTGAAAAATGGCGTTTCGAGCCGGTAATTGAGAATGGTGTTGCAGTAGAAAAACGCACTGCGGTCCGGCTGGCCTTTACGCTGCAGTAGTTAGTCGCGGACGAACCGCCTGCAGAAAAACTCTCCGAAGTGGACCAATTGGTCATCACCCGGTACTCTTATGCACAAAATAGTGCATAAGAGGTCGGAACCGTGAGCGCCCCCGCTGAAAAAACACCCAGAAAACAACAACAACGAAGCCTCAGGACCAAGCAAAAGCTGCTGGACGCAGCATTGGAAGCCTTTTCGGAAAACGGCTTTAAAGGTACTTCCACACGCGATATAGCTGAAAGAGCCGGCGTACATCACCCGCTGATTACCTATCATTTCAAGAATAAGGACACCCTCTGGCGCGCTGCTGTCAAATACGTATTTCGTGATTTCGCTACCGCACTGGCCGATGCGCAGGAGGAGCACGCCAAAGACTGTCCGAAGACGCGAATGGCGACAATGATACGTATCTATGTCAACTACGCGGCCCGCCATCCCACGCTGCACAAGATCATTCTGCAGGAGTCCAGCTATCCAAGTAGCCGCCTTGAGTGGTTGAGCGAAAACTTTCTACGCCCGATCTCTGTGGGCGCATCAAAGTACATTGCAGAGCTGCAGGAAAAAGGCGTTACGCCGAGTGGCAACCCCGCGTTAATTTACAACATGCTGCGCGTATGCTCCGGCGGATTGATTGCACTATCCCAGGAACTCAGGATCACGAGTGGCATCGATCTTGAATCGCAAGCCAGTCTCGACGCACTCACCGACCTGATTGTGCGCGCTTTCCTGCCAGGCGAACTGCAGGAATCCTAGTCCGGGCTAGCAGCCTCGCTGGCGCATCAGGTACTGGTGCATTTCAGCAATAATTGATAAAGCGATCGAAGCAGGTCCGCGACCGCCCAAATCGAGGCCTGCGGGACCATGCACGCGCGACTCAAGGCTGTCTGACAGATCTCCCAATTCCTCCAGCAGACGCCTGCGGCGGTCTCCAGGCCCAAGCAGCCCAATGTACTCGATGTGACTGCCTGCAAGCTGCCTGAGATATTGCCGATCACTTGCCAGGTGATGGCTCATTACTATCGTTGCAGCATAACCATCAAGATCGAGCGAAGCTGATATCTCGTCGACCGGCATGCAATGAATATGTTCTGCCGTTACGAAATTCCCCGATTCAATGTAGGCCGGTCGGTGGTCCTGAATAGTAACGCGCCAACCCAGTTCGCTGGCGAGTCGAACGACGGGTTCCGCATCCAGGCCTGCGCCGAGCACCAGAATTTCCGGTGGGGGCTGGAGTAATGTGATCAGCAATTTGACAACACCGTCGTCTATACCGACTTCTTTGCTAATTGAGCGCTTTTCTCGTAACGCAACCGTAGCCAGCGCTTTAACCCGATCAATGTAGTCGTCGGCAATATTACTGAAGGCGACAAGCGAGTCGACATTCACCAGGGTTGCACCCACTGCAAGATTTTCCAGCGATGATTCCAAAACGGTCGCCGCGAACTGTACGTCATCCCCGGCAAACGCTTTCGCCATACTCGCAAAGGGTTCGTAGTCATCGTCAGCCAGCAACGGCTGCAGGAAAATTCTCATCAAGCCGTCGCAACCGACACCGAGCCCCCACAATTCCTCATCGTTCTTGCCAAGGTCATAAGTAACTGACTGTGGTACTCCTGATTTGATGACAGTGTGCGCCCGTTCTGCCAGGTCGCCCTCAAGGCACCCCCCGGACAACATGCCCTGAAAGTGACCATCTGTCGTTATCAGCATTTGCGCGCCTGCCTTGCTGTAGGTCGAACCCTCGGTCTCGAATACGCTGGCCAGCACCAGCGGTTTTTGTTCTGCAGACCAACCCGCGAAGGCTTTTAAAAGATGTTTCGTGGTCACGCTGCCTGCCGTCCCGGCGAATGACCCGCCTGGCTCAGAAGCTGGCCCAGTTGGGTCAGGCTGGCGACGTTGTGGGCGGGCAGAAACAGATCGACATGTGGCAACATTGCCTTGATACCCATAGCCTTCGCCTCAAACTCGCGGTACCGCAACATCGGATTCATCCAGATCAATTGTCGACAGGAGCGCTGCAATCTTTCTGTTTGAAATCCCAGGTCGGCTTCTGTATCGCGCTCAAGACCATCGCTCAACAGCAGCACTACCGAATTGCTGCCCAGTACGCGGCGGCCCCAGTCAACATTAAAGCGTTTCAGGCATTGTGCAATCCGGGTTCCGCCATCCCAGTCTTTCACCTCGGCGGAAACCTTGGCAAGTGCCCTGTCGACATCTTTGTCCGCCAGACGGTGGCTGATGTTCGTCAATCGCGTGCCAAACACAAAGCTGTGTACGGTTTGCCTGTGCGCGGTAAGTGCGTGCGCGAAATGCAGGAACATGCGCGAATAACGGCTCATCGATCCTGAAATATCGCAGATGAGTATCAGGTTGGGTGGCCGGAGTTGCCGTCTGTGTTTTGCGAGGTCGACAAGCTGCCCGTCATGACGCAGCATCAGCTGCATCGAACGACGCATGTCATAGCGGTGACCATGACTATCCGGACGATAGCGTCGGACCGGGATTTTTTTCACGACTTCAAGTTCTTCGCGCAACATTCGCTTTGCGTCACTTTGCTCCTGCAAACTCATCTGCTCAAAATCCTTCTGCCGCAGAATTTCACGCCGGGACCATGATTCAGACTGGTCAATCTCGATGACAACCTCTTCGTCATCATGCGCTGTTTCGCCAGGCATCGCCTCCAGCAAACGGCGTATCGCCTCTTCCTCGCCAGCATCTTCGGCAACGCGTTCAAGTGTGGGCAGCAAAAGGCCCATCATTCTTTCCAGCAGCCTGGGATTGCGGAAATAGATATGGAAAGCCTGATCGAACAACCTGAATTGTGTTGGGTTGGTTACCAGCACTGAGCGCAATGCAAAATAGAAATCGTCGCGACGTTCAATACCGGACTGCAACACCGCCAATCCTGCGTCAATAACCTGTCCCGGGCCGATAGGCAGCCCTGCTTTACGCAATGTTCGACAAAAAAGCAGGATGTTTTCGGCGAGTTGGCCTTTCTTGTCCAGTGTCACGGTTGCAACATCCCTCAGGCCGCAGATTGAATCTCTGCGAGCAGACGCGCGGCTTCACTGCCACGGACTTTGATAATGTCATCCTGGTACTTCAGCAGCGCACCCAAGGTATCGTTGATGATTTCAGGGGTGAGTGCAACCACATCCAGCTGCGTCAGCGAATTCGCCCAGTCCAGTGTTTCGGCTACGCCGGG
>QNFK01000081.1 GCA_003645495.1 Gammaproteobacteria bacterium | reverse complement strand
GAGCCCGCAGGGCGTGGCAACCTCTCAGTACTGTCGTGGACCCTCGTTCTGCGTTACTACAACCTGGCAGAGGTTGCCGCGTCACTTAACACCTCGCAATGACGTTAGTGCTTTCTGACGTTATCTGAATTACTTAATATGTTTCAGGATACCGTCAAGTTCGTCGAGACTGTTGTAGTTGATGATCAGCTTGCCGGTGCCCTTACTGGTGTGATCAACACGAACTTTAGCACCAAGTTTTTCGGAGAGCTCTATCTCCAGCCGGCGAATATCCGCATTCTGTGCTGACGCTGCCGGCTTTGAGCTCTTACCAGCCTGATTTGCCAATACGCGCCGGACCAGTTGCTCCGTTTCACGCACCGATAATCCTTTCCTGGCCACCTGGCGTGCAGCATCGAATTGCTGCGTCTTGTCGCTGATCGAAAGCAGCGCGCGCGCATGCCCCATTTCGATCTGCCGTGACTCCAGCAGCGGCTTCACTTTGTCGGACAGGTCCCGCAGTCGCAACAAATTACTAACGGTTGCGCGCGAACGACCGACAGCATCGGCGGCCTGCTGATGCGTCAAATGAAACTCTCGAATCAATCGATCCAGGGCGCGACTTTCTTCCAGTGGATTGAGATTTTCGCGCTGAATGTTTTCGATAAGCGCCATTGCAATGGCATCATCGTCATCCACATCACGAATCACCGTGGGGATGTCGGCAAGTCCCGCCATTTGCGCAGCACGCCAGCGGCGTTCGCCAGCGATTATCTCGTAGTGTTGTACATTGCTGCCTTGCTTCTCTATCCGTCGGGCAACAATTGGCTGGACGACACCCTGAGCTTTGATCGAACTGGCAAGATCCTCGAGTGTGTCCTGGCGCATATCAACGCGCGGCTGGTACTGGCCACGTTGCAATAACTCCAGCGGTATTTGTCGCAACGTATCTGCATCATGCCCGGTAACCGCGGCCGACTGCGCTACTGGTTTGCTTAGCAGTGCGTCAAGTCCGCGGCCAAGTCTTTTCTTTTTTGTCATTCCGAATTCCTAAAGCCGGGCGCATGCCCGACTCACTCAATCTAATGTTGTACGGCCTGGCGCTCATCCTCGCGGCGCAGCACCTCACCGGCAAGCGCCAGGTAGGCCAGTGCTCCACGTGAGCTTTTGTCGTGGTACAGCACCGGTCGTCCAAAACTCGGAGCCTCAGCCAGGCGCACGTTTCTCGGCACCACTGTGCGAAATACCTTGTCGCTGAAGTGGGCGATGAGCTGATCAGACACTTCGTTGGACAAGTTGATCCGTGGATCGACCATCGTGCGTAACAAGCCGAACACTTCCAGCTCTGGATTCACTGACTCGCGCACCTGCTCGATCGTATTCAGGAGAGAGCTCAAACCCTCCAGCGCGTAGTACTCGCACTGCATAGGGATCAAAACACCATCGGCCGCTGTCAGCGCATTGACCGTCAGCATGTTAATTGATGGCGGGCAATCAATCAGGATGAAGTCGTAAAGACCTTTCACCGGGGCTAACGCTTTGCGCAAACGCATTTCCCGGCCGATTTCCTGCAGCAGTCTTACCTCCGCCAGTGTCAGGTCCTCGTTGCCAGGTAAAACGGCAAAACCACCCTCCGGCGCGGACACTATTGTATCCGCGGCCGTCGCCTCGCCAAGCAACACTTCGCAGGCCGAATTCTCGAGGTTCATCTTGTCGATGCCGCAACCCATGGTTGCGTTGCCTTGCGGATCCATATCGACCAGCAAGACGCGGCGCTGCGTGGCCGCCAGAGATGCGGCCAGGTTGACGCACGTCGTGGTCTTGCCGACGCCGCCTTTCTGGTTAGCTATCGCAATAACGCGTGTCATGCCGCTATCTTTCGCAGTCGGATGACGTGTCGCGCATGCGATTCGAGTCCTGGTACCGTTAATTCGGTCACGCTGTATTCCCATCCGGGTAAATGTTCTATGGCTGCCAGCTCTTCGGCCGGGTACTTTCCCTTGAGCGCGAGTAACACACCATCCTCTCTCACCAGGTGACCTGCCATTTGCAGCAGCTTAGCCGTCGATGCGAGCGCTCGGGCAATCACCGTATCAAAGCGTTTGCCGGGTGCATAGTCCTCTGCGCGTGCTTTTAGCGCCTTCGCGTTCGAAATACCCAGCTGGCCGATGATGTGATTGACGAAACTGATTTTCTTGCCGTTGCTGTCAAGCAGCTCAAATTCGATCTTTGGCTCCACAATCGCCAGTGGCAACCCCGGAAAACCGGCACCGGTGCCCACATCGATGATGCTCTGTCCCTCAATGAAGGACCTGACGGCAAGGCTGTCGAGCACATGTGCACTGACCATTTTGCGTGGCTCGCGGATTCCCGTCAGATTTACCCGCTCACCCCAGCGCTGCAGCTCGCTGAGTAATGTAACCAGCTTGCTGATTTCAGCCGCCGACAGGTCTTGTCCCAACGCCTCTGCGCCGGCCGCAATTGATGCCGCAAGCGGCTCAGTAGTCATTCGCCGCCGATCAGGTGTTCCTTGAGAAACATCACGGTCGCCTGCTGATAGACATCGCGATTTTCCTTTTTGCGATAGCCATGACCCTCGTTCAGGGCATTCATATACCAGACGGTCTCGCCCTGTTCGCGCAGCGCGGCAACAACCTGTTTGGATTCTGTGACTGGTACTCTCGGATCGTTCTCGCCCTGCACGATCAGCATCGGTATTTTGATCTTCTCAACGTTATTGAGTGGACTAATTTTTTCCAGGTGCGCGCGCATGGCAGGATCGCGCTCGTCACCATATTCAACCCGGCGCAGGTCACGACGATAGTCCTGCGTGTTCTCCAGAAAAGTTACAAAATTGCTGATGCCGACTATGTCGACTGCCGCTTTCAATTTGTCGCTGTAGTGCACCGAGCTTGCGAGCACCATATAGCCGCCATAACTACCGCCGAACACTGCAACGCGATCGGCATCGAGATCTGGTTGTGTCGCTATCCAGTCAAGCAGGGCACCAATGTCGCGCACCGAACCCTCGCGTTTGAAGCCGTTGTCGAGGGCCAGGTAACTCTTGCCATAACCGGATGAGCCCCTGACATTGGGCACCACGACTGCAACACCAAGTTTTTCCATCCACATTTGATAGGTGCTTGAGAAGCTCGGGCGCGACTGTCCTTCCGGACCGCCATGAATTGAAACTACGACCGGGAACGGCCCTTTGCCCTGTGGTTTATACACCCAGGCAGGGATTTGCCGGTCTTCGCCGCCGACCTTATCGAAAGTTGGAAAGCTGACCAGCGTCGGCGAACGAAACTTTGACGTATCCAGGCCACCTACCTCACTGTGAGTCCAGCGTGTCAGCCCGCCGTAGGTCAGCGGATCGGTCCCGATCTGCAGTACAAAAGTGTCGCTGGGTGTTTTCGCGGTGTTGAGCGTCATCGCAAGTTTCGTATCATTGGGACTGAACTGCAGGCCGAAAATCAACCCAACCGGGATGTTGTCGACCGTTTTGTATTCCCTTGTTTTCGTATCCAGCAAGTACAGACGGGACATACCGTTTTCGTTGGTAGCAAAAGCAATGCGACTGCGATCATGGCTGATGGTGCCGGAGCGAACGTCCCAGGGAATGTCCGCAGTAACAATTTCCGCCGCTGCGCCCTCTTCCATTGCCTGCCATGCCAGTTGCCGGAACTCACTGTCCTGGTCGGTAACGAACCAGAAACCTGCGTCGTCTTCGTCAAAGCCCACCGGGAAGTTTGCGCTGGTGGTCCCGGTACCGCCGGCAAGCAAAACCATATCCTCCGTGTCCAGGTCGAGCAGATGCACCCTGGAGTCTGCAATGCTGACGTAGTTCGACACCAGCACTTTGCTGCCGCTGGCCGAAAATTCTGCCGGTCCCCACCAGGTACCATCCGGTGACTCCAGAACCATCTTTGCGCCTGATGGATCCTCCGGGTCCATTAGCCACACGTCATTGGCCGCACCGTTGCGTTGTGTACTCTGAAAAGCAACGCGCCGGCCCTGCCGATCCCACAGCATTGCACCGTTGCGGGATTCACCATCCGTCAACATCGCGGTGGTGCCCTTTTCCGGATTGAGCATGAAAATCTGCGTGAATTCACTGCCGCCCGCGTCGCGTGTGAAAATCACGTTAGAGCCGCCAGGCTGGCGTGACACGCCACCGATCGGTTCCTTGTAGAAAGTTATCTGGTGGCGGGCGCCGCCCGGCTTATCGACACGGTGGATTTGACTCACATCGCCGAAACGGGTGGATATATAAACTCCCGTGCTGTCTTTAGTCCAGTCGCTGAAGCCTGCCGAGCGCACGTTTTGAAAACGATTCAGGCTCTCAACAATTTCCGCCGGGATTGGTGGCACGTCTTCCATGAGCAGGTTGCCATTGTTAGCTTCGCTGCGTTGCACGGTATCGGCAAGCGCAACGCTTGCGCCGACACTTAATAAGACGCCTGCAAGTAGTTTGCTTTTGTTAAACATGTTTTCCCCTGATCTCTGGTTAATCAGTGCCATTTGTTCATCAGACAATGCTCACACAATAAGTTGCGCCATAAAATCATCCACCGAGGTACTCGCAAATTTATCCCGGTCCACGCACAGTGCATCGAGTGCTTTCCACTGAGCGGGTTTCAGTTTGCCCGACACACTGCTCGCAAATTTTTGTTTCAGGACAGGAATGCCTTCGTCACGACGCCGGCGGTGGCCGATTGGGTAATCAACAGCGACACGATCCGTGCTTGTTCCGTCTTTAAAGAACACCTGTATTGCGTTGCCAATATAGCGTTTTTCCACATCGAAATAGTCTTTGGTGAAGCCCTTGTTCTCCGCGACCTGCATTTTGCTGCGCAAGATATCAATGCGTGGGTCAGCGGCAACATCGTTCTCGTAATCTGCCGCGGTCAGTCGCCCGAATATCATCGGTATAGCAACCATATACTGCAGGCAGTGGTCACGATCAGCCGGATTGTCCAGAGGACCTGTCTTGTCGATGATTCTGACGCCAGGCTCCTGTGTTTCCATGCCGATTTTCTCGATGTCATCCAGTCGATCCTTTACCTCCGGATACAGCGCCATGGCCGCCTCTACCGCTGTCTGGGCATGAAACTCTGCCGGGTAGGAAATCTTGAACAGGATGTTTTCCATGACGTAGCTGGCGTATCCCTGCGGGAATTCGAAAGCGTTGCCCTTGAACATGACGTCGTAGTATCCCCAGGTCTTCGCCGTCAGTGCCGACGGATAACCCATTTCCCCCGTCATCACGATGAACGCGAGGCGCACACCGCGGCTGGTTGCATCTCCGGCTGCCCAGCTTTTTCTTGAACCGGTATTGGGCGCATGTCGATAGGTGCGTAGCGAACAGCCATCGATCCAGGCATGCGAAACGGCGTTAATTACTTTTTCCCGGTCGCCGCCCAGCATGCGCGTAACAACTGCCGCTGTTGCGACCCGAACAAGCAGCACGTGATCCAGGCCAACACGGTTGTAGCTGTTCTCGAGCGCCAGCACGCCTTGTATCTCGTGTGCCTTGATCATCGCTGTCAGCACGTCATGCATCGTCAGCGGATCCTTGCCGGCTGCGCGCGCCTGTCGACTGAGGTAATCCGCCGTCGCCAGGATGCCGCCGAGGTTGTCAGACGGGTGGCCCCATTCTGCGGCGAGCCAGGTGTCATTGAAATCCAGCCAGCGAATCATTGCACCAATATTGAAGGCGCCCATTACCGGCTCCAACTCATAGGAGGTGCCGGGTACGCGCGAACCACCGGGTAGTGTCGCGCCCGGCACGACCGGACCGAGCAACTTCGTACAAGCCGGGTAGTCGAGTGCCTGGAAACCACAGGCCAGGGTATCCATCAGGCAGTAGTGTGCCGTCTCGTACGCGAGGTCACTGTCGATTTCCGTGTTGCAGACGTAATCGGCGATATCGACGAGTACCTGGTCTGGCTCGGGGCGTTCGGTCGAGCGGATGTCGTGTTGGGACATTTGGTGTTCCTGTTGTTGAGTTTGATTGCCCGTAGAGCGGGGTTTTTGCAGAGATTTTCTTGTAGTTGGGCTATTCGCGGCGTCTTCGCTTTCGTGTCTTCCTGTGCGCTGCTACATAAGTACATCCATTGAGACAGCCGCTCCTACAGTCTGTCTCAGGACTAAGTTCTTCTCAGGGTTGGCAATAATCTGTAGGAGCGGCTTTAGCCGCGAATGCTATCAGCCCTCGCTCAAGCCCGATCTTCTATCGGTACATAAACCTGCAACCCCGGCCCAATATAATCCGCCGCCGGACGTATCAATTTGTTATCCGCCCGCTGCTCCATGATATGTGCTGTCCACCCTGTAATTCTCGAACAGACAAATATAGGCGTGAAGAGATAGGTTGGTATGCCCATAAAGTGATACACAGTTGCCGCAAAAAAATCTGCGTTGGCAAAAAGTTTTTTCTCATCCCACATCACTTTTTCTACAGCTTCAGAAATTTCGTACAAGAGCGTATCGCCGAATTCGTCTGCCAGGATTTTCGACATCTTCTTGTTAACCGAATTGCGTGGATCGGAGGTTGTATAAACACGATGACCAAATCCCATGATCTTGTCTTTGCGCGCGAGCATGTCTAGCACACCCTGAGTCGCCTCTTCCGGCGACGTGAACTTTTGTATGAGTTCCATCGCCGCTTCGTTGGCTCCGCCGTGCAATGGTCCGCGCAACGCGCCAATCGCTCCGGTTACCGCAGAGTGCATGTCTGACAACGTGCCGGTAATCACGCGTGCAGCAAACGTCGACGCATTGAACTCATGTTCCGCATACAGGATGAGGGTCGTATCCAGCGTTTTACGATGCAGCTCACTCGGCGGTTTGCCGTGCAGCATATGCAGAAAATGACCGGCGAGACTGTCGTCATCTGTTTCTACATCAATGCGTCTGCCATCAGTATGGAAATGATGCCAATAGAGGAGCATTGATGGCAGGCAGGCGAGTAACCGGTCTGCAGCATTTTTTTGATTGCTGAAGTCTCCCTCGGGTTCAACGTTGCCGAGTATGGATACGCCACTGCGCAAAACATCCATTGGGTGGCTGTCCCCGGGAATCATTTCCAGGACCTGTTTAACCTCATCAGGCAGACCGCGCATGGATTTTATTCTGGCGACAAACGCATCCAGTTCTGCCTGGTTTGGCAGCTTGTCGTGCATCAGCAGGTGAGCAACTTCCTCAAAACTCGCATTGTCTGCAAGATCGTAAATATCATAGCCACGATAGGTCAGTCCTGCGCCTTCCTTGCCCACAGTACAAATCGCCGTAGCGCCTGCTGATACGCCGGCCAGTCCGCCGGTTTTCTTTTTCTCTGTCATCGTTTTCTCCACTTTTTTGGTGCAGGTCTTATGACTCGTCTTAATCTTTGAGTTCTTCTTCTGCG
>QNFK01000080.1 GCA_003645495.1 Gammaproteobacteria bacterium | reverse complement strand
CAGGCAGCCGACTACCGGGCCGGCAAAGAAAAATTACTCGGGTTTTTCGTGGGCCAGGTAATGAAGGAAACCGGCGGCAAGGCAAACCCGGGCCAGGTTAATGAGATCATCAGGAAGATGCTGGCGGACTGAGTCTGACAGGTCGCTGTAATAGATAAGACTCCACCATTCAGGCAGGGTCAATTCAGATCGCGTTCGAACGTCCGCATTTCCCGAAAGCGGACTTTGGATGGTCCCAGGAAAACATTTTCCCGGTAATTTGTTTCGTCAAGAACCTCTTCCAATGTAAGTGAAATTTCTGCATTCACCCCTTTATTTTAGAGTGTGCCTGCACAGAAGAGTTGGATTGCCCATCCTCTATCACGATCGCCTGGCTGTCGTCCCACACCAGTGGATCATCTTGTTGCTCGAAACCGAGCGCAGTTTGACAGTCCATTAATGCGGTGAATATTGGTTGGTTTTCACGCAACGACAAATCATTATTGGAAGGACAGTGGCCCCAGAAACTACCGTCATAGAAAATCTCGCATTGCGCCATACGGTAATCGTTGCTTCCTGGAGGAGGCGGATTGTTCGCAGGTTTTATGCCTGCCTCCCCGCCGCACGTGATACCAAACTCATCACCACTGCTACAGCCGTTCAGAACTATCAAACCAACAAGTAACATAATGTATCTCATATCCACACCTTCTGTAGCCACTTCAACTGCCACAAATGATGGCGCCCATAGAGCGCTTTGGCCTGACTAAACTCTGATTTGTTTCTGATGATGTTCTGATGAGGTGCCGACCATCTCAGTTCGCCGGAAACTGGCGCCAGACAATGCTATTAGTGCGAAGTGTAAATGTCGGCTTTTCCCGATAGCGGACGCTGGGGTGTCCCGAAAATGGTCCAATTCAGAGTCCGCTTTCAGCCAGCAGTGGCCTTTCGATTAGCCGGAAAAGGCGTTCTCTGCAGATTCATTCAGATGGCAGATGAAGTGAAATGATGTCATTAGAGACTTAATTTATGCGCGATACCTTACCACTATGGTCGAATACCACGACGCGAGTAGCACCCCCGGATTGTTCGTAAGTCCAAGTACTGCCAGATCGATTCGTGGGTTCGCCGCACTTCTTCAGCACCTCATATTTGTCGGGGCCGCGTCGCTCGCCACTACTGATGATGTGTGTTCCACAACGCATGGATCCATCGGCGAAAGCGGGCTCGACCATGAGGTTCGAGAGAAGAAATACTGATGCGATGATCCATTTTGACTTGCAATTCATTATTAGTACCTCCGGTAGTCGAGTGGCCATTTCCCAGAATGTTCTCGATTATGGAATGCGGTATTCAAGATCTTTGATGACGGCCAGGCCGGATGCAACGCGGAGATCCGCACCAGCCGCCATGCCAGTGATGAGTGCGCGCATTGGTGAACGGACCCGGAGCGTACCTGTACCCGAAATGTTCGTGAACTTACCTTCGCCGCCGACCAACGTAAATGTACCCTGGCAGCTGCCGACTTCTCCTTTGCAGGTCAAATCCGCATACGCAACGTTTTCAGAGGATGCCGAAATCTCACAGTGGCCGACCGCCTCCGAGTTGCCCATATCCAAGTCAAATGTCTGAGTGATAGGACACATGACGAAGGCCTCGTGCATTTCGCCGAGCGATGACTCGATATACATGATCCCGGTAAACGCGCCCAGGAACATGATCGTGCTGGTATTCACCTGGAATACGCGACCTTCGGCCTCCCACGGAATAATCGCCTGCACGGTGTCCTGCTCGGCCGCGTGGACCGGCAGAAAGTTCAGTAGTAGTAATGCTGCGGCCAACATCAAACAGCTGCGATTTACGGTCATTGCCTCGTCTCCTGTTCTGCCAAATACTGAAACCAATGCTTCAGCCGACAAACGAATCAGCCGTAAAGCAACCGAACGGGCAAATTTAAACCCAATATGACTATCGGGTTCTTAGCAATTAAGGACAATTAGTAGGAATACCTACTCATGCCGATTGATCCGTGGCGGCAGGACCACAGTCCGATATGCTTTCAAACCTGGGAGTTTTCCGTGACTGATTGGTCATGCCCGCTCTGGGTCATTAGCGAACCTTTCGGGCCAATTTAGCTAAATGTCCGCTTCCGGGGGTAAAGCGGTCCTCAGACCCACTGAGTTAGAGCAATTTTTGTTGCAGCCATTGATGGATCGTTACATTTAGACTACTGCCAGGTCCCACTAGTGCATCGATTCGACCTTCATTGGTAAACACGACATAACCAATGTTGTTGGCAGGATCCAATTCCGTGACATGCGTCATTTGGGTGCCGGCGCCTGTATGACCTATCCAACCAGGATTGACCGCAGCTTGCCGCCAAATCAGGCCAATGTTGGAGTTGTAAGCCAGTTGATTATTGACAGGCGTTATCGTCGTCAGCATCTGGTCGACTGATTCCTGTTGCAAGATCCGGTTACCGTTCAGTTCGCCACCGTTGAGAATGGCCTGCATAAAATTGGCCCAGTCACCGGTTGAAGTGAATAACCCACTGATCGGATAAAACCAGTTTGAAGTCTGCTCGGTGAGGTTATTGTTATTGTCGAGGAGCGCAGCGACCTGGGTTGGATCAAGGTCGGGAAAGTAATGGCTGGATTTGTCCATGCCCAGTGGAACAAATACGTTCCATTTGCTGTACTCAATAAAGTGTAACCCGGACAGCTCTTCCACCAGGTAACTCAGTAATACCATGCCAAGGTTGGAATTCTTGTGCAAAGTACCGGGCTCATCGCTTAACCAGACCGAATCTTTGAAATTCGCGCTGCCCGGTGTAAGTACATCTTCTATTAGTGGGTGCAGTTGCACAATGACAGAAGAATCAAATGCCAAAAATATATCACTGGTGGTTTCTCCGAATACAGGATTAGCCAAGCCTGCCGCATGCTGCATTAGCAATCTTACGGTGATGACCGTGTCCGGGAAATTGGGGTTGCGAACCGGGAATGGCAGGTAATTACCAATATCCTGATCGATATCCAGCAAGCCCAACTCGACCTGTTGCATCACTGCGACCGCGATGATGAGTTTTGCGATCGAAGAGGTTTTGTACAAAGTCGATTGAGTCGGCGCTTTGGTATTGACAGTGTCGATAAACCCGGCAGAGTGGCTATAGAAAATATCACCGTCTTTGACCGCTAACATCGCCACCGATGAAATATTGCTGTTGCTCGCAATGAAGTCATCCAGCACTTTGTCCATATCAATCGTGGTTGGGGCAGGTGATGGCTGCGCCGCCCCCATGTTATTGCTCTCGCCGCCACAGCTGGTAATCAGCAGAAAGATGCATAGAAATTGCACGTATATTTTCACTATAGGCACCTCGTTCCATGAGGCCCGGAACGGATAAATGCGGTGTTCTTGCTTGCCCCATCCATGTGATTAGTCGCCTATCGGACCCACATAGTTCCTTGTAAAGAATTTTTGACACGGTCATAAATTCACCGTAAGCGGAATGTTAGAAATTATTGACAATAGAGGTAAGTGATGTCCTACCGGGAACTATCTGCATGGGTAATGGGTTTGGCCCTCTTAGGTCGTGGTGTCGCCTCCACCAATATCGAATCGCGTGCGTGAGCTGCGGAACGAGCACGGTGCAATGACGCAAGCGGAATTAGGCGAAGCGATTGGCGTGACCCGCCAAACAGTCATCGCAATCGAGCAGGGCCGATACTCACCTTCTCTTGAAAGCGCGTTCCGGATTGCCCGCGTATTCGGCGTCAACGCTGGAGGATGTATTCGGTTGGGACGAGTAACAGAGATTCGATCTGTAATTCATAACCAACATCGTTCTCCCAACAGGCAGACCCTGGGTGTCGCATCGATCGGTTGAAACCGTAGCGCGTGGCGGCCCCTAATCCTCCTTTGACAGATCGTGACCGGACATCGGCGGCATTTCCGCGATGGACTTCAGGACAATTGTTGTGCGCACCCCGGTTACGGTTTCAATCCGATTGATTTGCTCTTCGATCACGGTGTTGAGTTCGTCCGTGTCGGCGGCTCGAACCTTCAGCAGGTAACAGTCGTCGCCTGCGATCTTGTGCAGTTCCTCGATGCCGGTGACCTGCGACAAAGCCTGGCCAGTGTCAAAGCCGTGCGTCGGTTTGGCCTCGGTCACAAAGACAAATGCCAATAACGGCTTACCCAGAGCCCGGCAGTCCAGGCGCGTTTCGTAGCGTTTGATGTGGCCGGAAGATTCAAGCCTGCGGACGCGCTCTGAGATTGCTGAAGCCGCGAGCCCAACCTTACGGGCGATGTCGGCCTTTGACGTGGCAGCTTCGGTCAGCAGGATCGACAGTATTTCTCGATCTTTTCCGTCGGTTCGACTGGACAATGTCAATTTCTCCGTGGTATCGTCTTTAATATGATTGATATTACCACTTTTCGACGTCGATGAGCAAGGCTCTGTAATGCCTCCGGTCAACGAAACCATTCAGGTTGAATCAGCGGGTGCCCGAAGCCGACTTTCATGCTTTCACCGCAGCGGGGAAAGATCGACAGTCGTTTGTCTGCATGGCTTCGGCTCGACCAAAGAGGATTATACGGACCTTGCCCTGCACCCGGCGTTTGCCGGCCGTGACCTCGTTTTTTGGGACGCACCGGGATGTGGCCAGTCCATATGCGATAAGCCGGATCTTGTCTCGATACCGCTGCTCGTGGATGTGGTCGATCAGGCATTGAGCAAGATGCAGATTCAGCGCTGCCATTTGGTTGGTCATTCGATGGGTGGCCTGACTGCATTACAATTCGCTACCGCGAACCCCGATCGGATTTTGAGCTTTACAAATATTGAAGGCAACCTGGCGCCGGAGGATTGTTTCCTGTCGCGCCAGATCTTCGACCATCCAGCGGAGACTCCGCAGGATTTTCTGAACGCCTTTGCAGCAAGGGTCCGGGAAAAGCCGGAATGGTCGAACCGTTTGTATGCGGCCAATCTGCCGGTCAAGGTGCACCCGGATGCCGTGGCACCAATCTTTCGTTCGATGGTTGAGCTGAGTGATCACGCGCCGTTACTCGAAACGTTCATCGATGCACCGTTTCCGAAAATGTTCGTTTATGGCGAGCAGAATAGTGAGCTTTCGTATATTGAGCGGCTCACCAGGTCCGGCGCTGAAGTCGCGGAAATTCCGTCATCGGCTCATTTCCCGATGTATTCCAATCCCCAGGAGCTATGGTCACGGTTGGCGCAATTCATTGACCGTTGCGACCAGAACGACATGGACGTGCGGCAATGACGACGATCGCATCGCAACTTCTGCAATACCCGACCGGCAATCTTTGCAACGCAAACACCGCCGTACGGGCGCTCGATATCGCCATCAAGCCTTTGCTGTCGGGCGTGCGTCTGGCCGGACCGGCAAAGACGGCGCGCATTGCTCCCGGGCAGAATGCTGCCATTCACCGCGCTGTTCATACGGCTCTCCCCGGTGATGTTCTGGTGGTCGATGGTGCCGGCGCAACGACGTTTGGCCCGTTCGGAGATCTGCTGGCGGAATGTTGCAAGACGAAGGGAATTGCCGGCGCGGTTCTGGACTGCAGCATCCGTGACTCTGCTGAAATTCGGGACCTCGGTTTTCAGGTCTTTAGCCGCGGCTATCAGCCAGCGGCGACAGCCAAAGACGATCCCGGCGATATCGATACCGGGATTGTGTGCGGCGGTGTTCGTGTTCGGCCCGGCGATATTATTGTGGCCGACGATGATGGTGTCGTGGTGGTGCCGCGTGATATTGCGGCAACCGTCGCGGAGCAGGTAAAACAGGTTGTCGACAAAGAGGCCTCGATTCGTGCCCGAATTCTGGCCGGCGAGTCGACGTTCGAAATTTTCGGATTGGATAGATCGTGAAATCGACACAGCAAATAATCGCAAGCTGGAAAGTAATGAGGTGACGCAATTGAGTGAAATCTACAATTTATCGGATCAGACTTCGGGCATTCGACGGATGCTTGCCCCCGGTTTCGAGGCGCGGATTATTGTTGGCGACCAGTCCATGCTGTCGATTGTTACGGTTGAGCCGAACGCGGAAGGATCCATTCACAGCCACCCGGAAGAGCAGTGGGGAATCCTGTTGCAAGGCAGTGGCATCAGGACCCAGGAGGGTGTGGACTACGCAGTTGAGGTAGACGATTTTTGGCGTACACCCGGCAATGTCTTACATGGATTCAAGGCCGGTTCGCGAGGAGCAAAAATCCTCGACATCTTTAGCCCGCCGCGCGAAGCCTACCGGAAAAGCGGGTCTGGTTTTGCGACTGATGATATAGAGTGAATCGATCATTGCATCGGTCAAACGGAAGAGGCCGGTTTTCCCGATAGCAGTTTCATGGGGTCGGACCACTGCAAGTTATTAATTTCGAACGATTTTCGATCAAATTGACGAGCAGATTGATGGCTAATCTCGCAATTTCGGGCTCGAAACACGGAATTAAGCCAGGGCTATCTACAGAGTTTCCCTTAACCGACGTTTTTGCCTGGTATATCGGCAATTAGCGGCTTTTGGCGGGCTATTTGAGGCCCATTCATTAAGACATTCCGAAACTTACAATGGTCCGACCCCGAAACCACCCCGAAACCATGTTCCAGGAGAACCGTAATCCTCAGTCGCATCCGAGTCACAAATCGCATATCACTCCGGGTATTCTTTTTTCAATAATGCGATCAACTCTTGGGCGTCTGCCGCCAACTTTGACATTTCGACTTCTGCTCTTGGTCTAATTCCATAGTAGCCGCCCAACACTAGGTAGCTGTTGACAACAACTTTGATGTCTTTCATGTTGTCTGTCAGAAGGGAGAGGATTGTGTCCTTGTAGGCGTCATGAATCGGGGAGTTAGGGAACGAAAAGGATTCCAGTTTTTTAACCGGAAAATATTCATTGATGCCGGGATAATTCATGTCGATTATGGTGCCAGCAAGTTCCACGGAATTGGTGCCTACTGCCCGGTCGAAATCGAAGTCTCCCTCCAGATGATAAGTGAATGCTTCATATGCGGAGATCTTCTCTGCAAGCTGTCGATTCCTCATTTGCCGCAGCGACCCAGAGCTTTTGATCTGTTCCAATGCAGACCGGCTCCAAGCGTAGGGTCGGTAAAACGGCGCCCGCATGAGATAGAAAAGGTCGATATTCCTCAATTCTTCAAAGGGTCTGTCTTCTATGTAAGCAGCCAGGGCGTCAATCTTGCTGATCATGAGATCGATTTCAATCCTAATTATCTGGGCCATGTCCAGATCTCGCTGTAAGTCCTCAGTCAGGGCATGGGCATATTCGGCAATCTGCCGCTGCTCAATACGTTCCTCATTCCAGTTGTTGATCTGTAGCGCAATGAGAATACCGAACACCACTAGAATTAGTTCTCCGATGGCATAATTTAGGTATCTGCGTG
>QNFK01000079.1 GCA_003645495.1 Gammaproteobacteria bacterium | reverse complement strand
TGTCGCCTGCTGCTGTCAGAGCCCGACATGTTGTTGCTCGATGAACCGACCAATCACCTCGATGCAGAATCGGTTGCGTGGCTGGAGCGTTTTCTTGAGGAATACCCCGGCACGGTCATCGCCGTTACGCATGACCGGTATTTCCTCGACAACGTAGCTGGCTGGATTCTCGAACTGGATCGTGGCCATGGAATTCCGTGGGAAGGTAATTACTCATCCTGGCTTGAGCAAAAACAGGGGCGTTTGCAGCAGGAAGAAGCCTCGGAAAAAGCCCGTCAAAAAGCCATGAAGGAAGAGCTCGAGTGGGTGCGATCCAATCCAAAAGGCAGGCAGGCGAAATCCAAGGCACGACTGCGACAGTTTGAGGAAATTTCTTCACCAAGTTATCAAAAGCGCAACGAGACCAACGAGATTTACATTCCGCCAGGACCGCGACTCGGTGACGTCGTCGTCGAAGCCTCCGACGTGCGTAAGGCATTCGGCGACAAGCTGCTGATGGATGGCTTGAGCTTTTCACTGCCTGCAGGTGGTATCGCCGGAATAATTGGCCCCAACGGCGCTGGCAAGACCACCTTGTTCCGCATGATCACCGGCACAGAGCAAGTCGATTCAGGAACGATCCGGCTTGGCGAAAGTGTAAAGATTGCGAGCGTTGATCAATCGCGAGACAGCCTGGATGGCAACAAGACCATATGGGAGGAAATCTCCGATGGGCAGGACCTGATCACGGTCGGCAAATTCGAAACGCCTTCACGTGCCTATGTTGGTCGTTTCAATTTCCGCGGCACCGAGCAGCAGAAAAAAATCGGGCTGCTTTCCGGTGGTGAAAGAAATCGTGTACACCTTGCCAAGATGCTCAAAGCAGGCGGCAACCTGCTGCTGCTCGACGAACCAACCAATGACCTCGACGTAGAAACGCTGCGCGCACTCGAGCAGGCATTGCTGGAATTCCCGGGATCGGCAATCGTAATTTCGCATGATCGGTGGTTTCTCGATCGCATCGCGACTCACATTCTCGCGTTTGAAGGGGACAGCAAGGTTGTCTGGTTTACCGGTAACTATGCGGACTACGAAGAAGATCGCAGACGCCGCCTCGGCAAAGAGGCCGAGCAACCGCATCGCATCAAGTACAAGAGACTCGAGGGGTAGCCCGAATAATTCACGAGTGCCGGCTCTCATGACGAAAAATAATATATGAATCAAGAATATCAATGTCGATCAGTTCGCGTAGTAGCGTCAAAGTTGACGCCTGCTGGGCTGTCGCTCCCTGTGCCGGCACGTCGCGCCCACTCATGAAATATTCGAGCTTATGGGAATATTGATCGGCATCAGCCTGGTTTCAGGCTTTTTCACATTCTTCTTCCTGTTCAGGACCATCAATTGCGCGCGTCGATTCAGGCTGGTTCGTGCAAGTGGCGCCGGAGTCGGCTGCCTGGTTTCTGCCACGCTTGCGGGCGCAGGCGTCATGCTTCTAATCAGCTACTGGAGCTACGGTCAGCTAACCGGGGAGCAATTGATTTCGCGGATCGAATTCAGGCGCATCTCCCCGGAGGAATTCCAGGCGAGACTCATGATTGATGGCCAGGAGGATCAGTTTTATATCCTGTACGGCGATGAGTGGCAGATGGATGCAAAGATCGTAACCTGGAAACCGCCGGCAACAATCCTGGGTCTGGATCCGATCTATCAACTGGACAGACTCAGCGGCCGCTATGCAGAAATCGGCCGCGAACAGTCAGAACCACGCACGGTGCATTCTTTGAGCGCAGGCGTGCCAGTGGATATCTGGAAGTTTGCCCGGCGCTTCCCGGCCCTGATTCCCGGTATCGATGCCTACTATGGCACCGCTACCTATGTACCGATGGTGGACGGCGCCCGCTATGAAGTCTCGTTGAGTCGCGATGCGTTAATCGCTCGCCCGGTGAATGACCGGGCACGCGAGGCTGTGGGGCAGTTTTAGGCGGTTGAATTGCCGGGTCGGGCACGCGCTGCTGTCAGCTCGATGCAAACGACAATTCTGTAGGAGCCCGCCGTACGATAGATGCATTTGCTGGACCCTCGTGATCGGATTTCTATCGGCACGGGCGAGTTCGCTACTCTTGTTCAGGGCACTAAAGATCAATCCGCGCCAACCATTGGTAAAAATACTCGTCAATGCGGGCGGATTGGGACGGGCTCCTACAGCTCTCTCACTGCGTGGTGGCGGATTTCTCAAGTCGGTGCCAAATTAGCAAGCAATCAAGGCATTATTATGTCTAACTGGGAGAAGCGCAGGCGAAACTTGAGGATATACTGCTAACACACTGTCTGGGCTGGCTAAATATAACAACAGGCAGAGTTGGAAAGAAAAAGAATCATGGCGATCATTATTGAGCGAGGCACAGGACTACGCGATCAGGCTGACGAGCAATTCGGCCTGGAGTGCCCTTATTGTGGCGTCTACTCGCATATGACGTTGCAGTCAGTTCCTGAATTCGAAAATCTGCATGCGGTGCGGCCAAAGCATATTGGTGTGGTTTACCAGTGCGACGCTTGCAGCGCGCCCGTTTTTCTCCGCTTTGCCGTCAAGGAAATCACCGATAATACCGTCGAGCTGTACAGAAATTTTATCGAGCTCGAACGCCCGAAAGAACGCTTCGCATTTTCATACCTGCCGAAGCACGTGGAAATCATGTTTCGCGAAGCGCTCTCCTGTTACTCGAATAACAACTTCAACGCGTTTGCATCGATGTGCCGCAGGGCAGCCGCAAGCTCTTTTACTGCATTGGGGGAAAACGGCAAGTTGCGCGCATTCGACGAAGTAATGGTTGCCCAGGGAATTGCCGAAATTGACGATGACAGTTTCGATCCCATCAAACAGGTAATTTTCGATGCCGGCGAAGAAGAGGATATTCCCCTGCTTAACCGTGCGCAGGCCGGTGTACTGCTCGAAGTATTAAAAGATATGTTTTATCAATGCTTCGTGCGCCGCGGAAAACTTACCCGCGCCATTAAAGTACGGCAATTCTTTGTCCGTGAAGGCAACGGCGGTCTGAAAACGTCTGCATAGACTATTGTGGCGGCTCGTCCAGCTCAATATCATCAGCAGGCGTCAGCGCATCGGTGTCGTCTTCAACTACCGGCTCTTCAGCGTCTTCAGCTTCCGTTGCCTGACCACAGTTCCAGCCCATTTCCGTGAGTCTTGCTATGAATTCCTGCGTCTTGCTGGCGCAATAGGCCGCATCATTCTGCGCGCGCCATAACACCTGCCGTTCACCCGGGGCCTCTGTATCTTTGTAATAGTGCACTTCACAGGGCACTGCCACGCCAGGTTCGGAGAATATTTCCACACGTCGGGTTAGTTCCCCGGAGGTGCACTGGTATTTTTGCTGGTCCTGGGAAAACGCAAGGACAGGAAGAATTAATGCTGTGATAAAAGCCAGATTTTTGAGGTGCATGATGTGTTCCTGTGCAAATAGATAATTTTCTAAAGTATAGCTGCAGGAGCGGCATTTTTCCGGCTCCAGTAAAAATAGAATGGAACGCCGACAAGAACGATACCAACACCGATCATGACCGCGATCGGCTTGGTAACGATGAGATTAAACAGATAAACAGCTGATATGAGCAGGAATGCGACGGGAGTGAACGGGTATCCCCATACTTTGTACGGTCGTGGCAACTCCGGTTCGCGAATTCGCAAAATGATGACCGCCAATACGGCAAGGCAAACGAAAAAGTGAATGACAAATGCGATGTAGCCCAGAATTTCTACGTAGCTCCCACTCAACGCAAAAATCGATGCAATTACGCCCACCAGCACTATCGCATTAGATGGTGCACGACTCCGTTCGTTTATTTTCGCGATACGGCGGAAAAAATAACCATCACGGGCAAGCGCAAAAACGATCCGCGGATAATTAAGCAGCTGCGCGTTCAAAACGCCCACCGCAGAACAGAAAATAACGAATGCGGTGACCACGGCACCCTTTGGACCAAGAGCGCGAGCCATGACATCGCTGGCAATGTGTTCAGAGGATTTCACGTCAACGAATGACATGGTCGACATATAGGTGACGTTAGCCAGCAGATATAGCCCGAAGACGATAAGGAAGCCAACGATAATGGCACGTGGAATATTCTTGTGCGGTTCGCGCACTTCCTCAGCCACATGCGTCACGAAGTATGCGCCGCTGTAAGAAAACAAACATAGAATCATTGCATCGCTGACATTTTGCAGCGTTGTCCCCAGGCTGTTATTGCCGAAGCCGCCCTGCACAAGTCGTGCCGGTTGCATGTCGACTAAAACAAGGGGAATCAGAACCACCAGAAGTAACAGGCTGACTTTTAATGCCGTCAGGACATTCTGCGTCAGCCCCCCGTGTCTTACGCCACTGGAGTTCAGAAGGGTCAGGACCACGATCAGAATGACTGCAATCTCATTGACGTATTCAGCAATATCGAATTCAAAGGCAGCCAGGACCGGCACGAGGAAGGTAGCCGCCATTATCGCCACAACCGCAATCGCCCCCGTCCCGTAAGCAAAACAAATCATCCAGGCGAAAGCGAAGGAAACAAGTTCAGAGTTATACGCGCGTCTGAGGAAAACGTAAGTGCCACCGGTCTCTGGCATCGCGGCAGAGAGTTCTGCAAAACACAGAGCCGCTGCACCGGCCAGGAGTCCCGCAACAATCCAGGTGATAAAGACGAGCACCGGGCTGCCAACAAGCTCGGCGATGTTGCTCGTGATAAGAAATATTGTTGTGCCGATAATGCCGCCAACAACGAGTGTTGTAGCTTCGAGTTGACCGAGACCTTTAACCAGCGTTTTGTTTGACGACATGCTTTGCAGGCTACCATCGTGTTAGCGCGTTTCAAGCAAGCATAACAGGCGACGAGCTAGCCCGGACTATTCATGAATCGCCGTGATGATTGGGTAGAGATTTGTTTGCACCCCAAGGGCACTTCCTTCGGGGCGCAAACAAAGATCAAGCAAGGGCGCGAGCGAATTCATGAATAGTCCGGGCTAGGACTCAGGAAACAGATACCCGCGCGTTGCGGAACATGCGCATCCACGGTCCATCCGCACCCCAGTTTTCCGGATGCCAGGAGTTCTGCGTCGTGCGGGCAACGCGTTCCGGATGCGGCATCATGATTGTGACGCGTCCATCATCGCTGCTAAGTCCGCATATGCCGCCGACCGAGCCGTTTGGGTTCGCCGGGAATTTTTCTGCGGCGTTGCCATAATTATCGACATAACGAAGCGCAACCCGTGCTTCCTGTAATGCAGCATTGCTGGAGAACACCGTCCGCCCTTCCCCATGCGATGTCGCAATCGGTATACGCGAACCAGCCATACCGGAGAGGAAAATCGAGGGACTCTCATTAACCTCGACCAGGCTAAGTCGAGCCTCGAACTGCTCCGATCTGTTGCGCAGGAATTTCGGCCAGTTGTCCGCGCCGGGAATGAGTTCGTGCAGCAGCGACATCATCTGGCAGCCGTTGCAAACGCCCAACGAAAATGAATCGTTGCGCGCAAAAAATTCTGCGAACTCATCACGCAGGACCGACTGATAAATAATGGACTTGGCCCAGCCGCCGCCTGCGCCAAGTACGTCGCCATATGAGAAGCCACCACAGGCAACAATGCCCTGGTAATTGTCCAGGCTGTCATTGCCGGAAATAAGGTCGTTCATGTGCACATCGGTTGCGGCGAACCCGGCGCGCATGAAAGCCGCCGCCATCTCATACTGACTGTTAACGCCCTGTTCACGAAGAATGGCAATGTGTGGCTTGTTGCCGCTAATAAATGGTGCCGCAACATCTTCTGCCGGATCGAAGCTGACTTTTGCGTTCAGGCCCGGATCGTTTGCGTCGAGGATGCCAGCGAATTCCTCCGCAGCCGTTTCCGGGTTATCGCGCAATGACTGCATGTGATAGCTGGTCTCCGACCACGCTCTTTGCATCTGCGTGCGGTCAAGCCTGAGAACAACTTCATCATCGTTGTAAATCGTAAATTGGTCGTCTGGCTCAACCATGCCGATATCTACCCAACCGGCAGCGTTCGCCTCAAGCACTTCGTGTACCGCAACCAGGTCCTGGTGCGCGATCTGAATGACCGCGCCAAGCTCTTCACTGAATAACTGCGCCAGCATGTCTGATTCGGATCCCGGCAACTGCAAAGAGGCACCGAGCCGCCCGGCAAACATCATTTCAGCAACACTCGCGAGCAAACCGCCATCGGATCGGTCGTGGTAGGCGAGGATCAGTCCTTTTTCACTCAACGTTTGAATAGCAGCGAAGAATCCTGTCAGCCGCTGCGCGTCATCCAGATCCGGCGTTTCGCCGCCCGGGCGCTCGTAAACCTGTGCCAGGCAGGAACCGCCAAGCCTGTTCGCGCCGCCCCCCAGGTCGAGCAAAAGCAAGTGACTCTTTTCGTTTATACGCTGCAACTGCGGTGTCAGGTGCCGGCGAACATCTGTAACCGGGGCGAATGCCGAGATGATCAGCGAGACCGGCGCCACAACTTCGAAGTTGCCGTGTTCGTCCTGCCAGCTGGCGCGCAACGACAGCGAATCTTTGCCAACCGGAATCGCAATACCAAGATCGCAACAAACTGCAGCGACGGTCTTAACGGTATCGAAAAGATTTGCATCCTCGCCAGGATGTCCTGCTGCGGCCATCCAGTTCGCAGACAAGCGAATCTTGCCGATGTCTTCTATAGCCGCAGCGGCAATATTAGTCACGGCTTCGCCAACTGCCATCCGCCCTGAGGCAGGCGCATTGAGAACTGCAAGCGGTGTGCGCTCGCCCATCGCCATTGCTTCGCCGCAGCGCGCTTCGAAACCACTGGCCGTGATTGCTACATCGCTTACCGGCACTTGCCAGGGACCAACCAGCTGATCGCGCACAGAAAGGCCACCGACAGTACGATCGCCAATATGAATCAGGAATGACTTATCGGCGACTGCAGGAATACGTAAGACGCGAAAGATCGCCTCTTCCAAAGCGATTCCTTCCAAATCAAGTGTTGTCGATTCTGTTGTAACCCTGGTGACATTACAGGTCATTTTTGGTGTTTTGCCGAGCAGTACCTCCATTGGCATGTCGACAACACGATTATCGAATTCATTGTCATTGACGATCAGCTGTCCGTCACCTGTAAGCTCGCCGATAACTGCTTGCGGGCAATTCTCACGTTCACAGATCGTGGCGAATTCATCGCTACGCTCCTTGTTTACGATCAGTACGTAGCGTTCCTGTGCCTCGTTACACCAGATACCCATCGGTTACATACCTCGCTCCGCGTTGTGTATGTGGCGCAATTCTATAACCGCACCATGCTTGCTGTGATCGACCGCCTCCGGGACGGCATTCGACATTCCCCCTGCCCCAACATCGTGGATAAGCAGTATCGGGTTGTCTTTGCCCATCGCGGTGCATCGATCTATCACTTCCTGTGCGCGCCGCTCCATTTCCGGGTTGCCGCG
>QNFK01000078.1 GCA_003645495.1 Gammaproteobacteria bacterium | reverse complement strand
TCAGGCGTGGAGAAATTCACGCGATTGTTGGCGAAAACGGTGCCGGAAAATCAACGCTGGTAAATATCCTGACTGGCCTTTTGCCAAGAGACAGCGGTGAGATATTCCTTGATGGGGTCGAATGCGATCCATCCGGTCCAGGCGATGGGTTCGCTGCGGGCATATCATTTACGGCGCAGGAACTCAGCATTATTGAAACGCTCAGCGTGGCCGAAAATATTGGGCTGCGCGATTTGCCGCAGCGGAATTCTGTCATTCTGCGTGGCCGGCTTTACGAACACGCCTGCAATATGCTGCGACTGGTAGGGCTTACCGGGATTTCTCCCGAAACTTCTGCGGAATCTCTCAGTATTTCCGAGCAGCAGCTCCTGGAACTTGCCAAGGCACTTTCGATCGATTGTCGTTTGCTGATTCTGGATGAGCCAACAGCTGCGCTAACCGGCCCGCAGGCTGATCATCTCCACGAATTGATTGCAGATGTTTCTGCCAGGGGGACATCAGTCATATATATAAGCCACCGACTGAATGACATTCTAGCCGTTGCGGATACCGTATCTGTTTTGCGAGACGGGCAAGTCGTGACATCTGCGCCTGCGCACACGATGACGGTGGCTGACATATTTGAGCAAATGTCAGGGCGAACTCCGCAGGAGTCGCAGAAATCGGCTACGAATAAAACGGAAAATGTTGCGGTTCTCAAGGTGCAGGCGATAACAACTGATGAGTTGCCGCACGCGATCACATTTACCTGTCACAAAGGAGAAATCATTGGTATCGCCGGGCTCGCGGGTGCGGGTCGAAGTGAGTTGCTGGAAGCGCTGTTTGGACTGGCAAAACTAAGACGTGGATGTGTCACTCGTTGCACGGCAGACGGAATGACGATTGTAAGAAATGCAAGTCATGCGGTAAGTGAAGGAATCGGATTTCTCGCAGAAGATCGCAAGTCCATGGGTATTTTGTCCGGCCAGTCAGTCCTGGCCAATATGACGTTGCCAGGTATCGACAGGGTTTCGTCATCCTTTGGACGGATCGACAGAGCCCTTGAAAAGGAGGTGGGTGTGGAATTGGTCAACAAGCTCGCTATCAAGTGTGCCAGTCTCGACCAGGATATCGAGCAACTCAGCGGAGGCAATCAGCAAAAAGCGCTGATCGCGCGCTGGCTCCATTGTGATTCAGACATCTTCTTGCTTGACGAGCCAACCCGGGGCGTGGATGTAGGCACGAAAAACCGGATTTACGATCTATTGTTCGAACTGCAGAGCAGAGGTAAAACGGTGCTAGTCGCATCAAGTGAGATTGAAGAACTCATGACGGTGTGTAACCGCATACTGGTTTTGTCCGATCGGAAACTCGTAAAGGATTTCGCGCGTGATGAATGGTCCGAGTCAGATATTCTTGCAGCGGCGTTCCAGGAATTTACAAGCCACGCTCTGAGTATTGATCACGAAACGTCATTGCGAAGTGATTCGGTAAACTAGAAGATATGAATATCATCAATTTTATCAGACGACATGCAGAAGAGAATTTTATTCTCGCGTCGTTGATCTTGCTGATTATTTTCTTCGGCATCGCTTCTGAGAATTTCTTCTCTGTAATCACACTGACGACGATTCTTAATCAATTGCCGGCCCTGACTGTCGTAACTATCGGCATGACTTTTGTGCTTATCGTGGCAGGCATCGACCTTTCGGTAGGATCCGTACTGGGATTTAGTGCAGCAGTTGTTGGCGTTGCGGCGATTGGTTGGGGCATACCGCTTCCGATAGCATGTTTGCTTGGTGTGGGCGTGGGAATAATCTGCGGCGCTGTCAACGGTGTCCTGGTGGCGTATTTTTCTCTGCCGTCTTTTATCGTTACTTTGGGCATGCTGGAGATGGCACGCGGCATGGCCTATGTGACGACTGATTCGCAGACTGTTTATATCGGCGCCGAAATTCAAAGCATCGCGCTGCCGCTACCGGGTATTGGAGTGTCAGCGGCTCTGATTTTTTCACTGCTGTTGGTAGTAGCCGCACATTTCCTTTTAACAAGAACAGTATTTGGTCGCTACATTACGGCGATTGGCACCAACCAAAAAGCAGCGCGTATGTCGGGAATAGATACTCGCCCATACCTCCTTGGCGTGCTTGCAGTGTCAGGCGGTCTTGCAGGATTGGGTGGTGTTTTCAACGCCGCCTACCTGGGATCGGCGGATCCGAACGCAGGAATTGGCCTGGAGCTGTCCGCCATTGCTGCTGCTGTAATCGGCGGAACCAGCCTGATGGGCGGTCGCGGCTCCATTATCGGCGCATTTGCAGGAGTGCTCATCATTTCTGTCCTCCAGAACGGCCTGGCACAAATCGGTGTCTCGGAGCCAACCAAGCGCCTGATAACCGGCGCTGTCATTATCGTCGCCGTTCTGATCGACAGATGGCGGGCGCAACATAAGCAGGGATGACCTGTGACCCCGATTGGCTATATGAATTGCTGCGGCCTGCGGCAGCACATTGCTGCGGCCTGTGGTAGCACATTGCTGTGGCCTGCAGCAGCACATTGAGGAGTTTTCTGCCGGGATTCTGCGGATGCGTAATCCCGTCGTTATGCCGAATCGTCATATTGCGCGCCTGACTCAGCGGCACTAAACTGAATCACTCAGCCCTGAATTTACTAAAAGAATAGCGGGTTACAAATGCGCTGGTCACGAATAGGACTTTACACTCTCGCAGGCACGGTTGCGGTCCTGCTGATGGCCGTTTTAGTGCTGATTTCTGTTGATCTTGGCATGTTCAAGAGCAGGATTGAGCTTCTCGTAACGGACCTGCTTGACCGGGAACTCAGAATCGATGGTGAGTTACACGCTTATGTCGGCACGAGCATCGAGCTATATGCGGAAGATGTGTACCTTGCAAATCCTGAGTGGGCAGACGAAGAGGCATTCGTAACAGTTGGCAAGATCGACGTCGCCATAGATGCCTGGTCTCTGGTCAAAGGGCCCATTGAAATCGAGCGCGTAGATGTTAATGGGGTCAGAGTTAATTTAGAGACCAACGACGCTGGTGATGCCAGCTGGATATTCACAGGTCTGGCGAAGGAGCCTGACAGCGATGTGGATGAAGTTGCGTCCAGGAGCCGGCTGCCAATTATTCTTGACTATGCGGCCATTAGCGACGCCCAGGTTTCCTATACTTCTCCTGCAATTACAGAGCCACTCCGGTTCATTTCTGACTCGCTCCAATCGAGCTTTGCCGCCGATGTTTTCAAGCTGGAACTTACCGGCTCGCTCAACGGCACGCCGTTACATTTCGTAAAAACGACGAGCCCTGTTGAGAATTTGCTCGCCTACGAGAACGTGACAGTGGAGTTAAGCGGCAACATAGGAGAGATCACCGTTCATAGCTCTGCCCGGATTGATGATCTGCTCGCGCCGCGCCGGCCGAGATTAGAGATGAGTATCGAAGGTCCGGGCGCCGCCTACCTCACGGACATCTTGTCCATAGAGCCGATCACTGAGGGTCCATTGAAGCTTTCTGTATCGGTTAAGGAAAGTGGCGAGCAAATGATCGCGTCACTTACCGGAGTTTTTGGCGAATTCGATTTTAGTGTAGATGGACAGTTTCAGGATATTCAGGAGTTGCACAATATTGACCTGAATTTTGCAGCTGATGGCCCTGACATTGGCACAATAATTCGACTGGCTGGCCGCGAGTACGCCGAGTCTGACCCATTCGAGATCAATGGACGAATCAGTCGCGCGGGATCGGAAATCACAATCGACAATGTGCTGGTTGCGATAGGCGCCAGCAATCTGACGATTAATGGCCTCTTCGGTGAGTTTCCGACGATTAAAGGTGGTCAGCTGTCGCTGGCAGCATCTGGCCCGGACTATGGCCGCTTTAATCGTTTGTTCGGCATGCCGGGGCGTCTTGGTGGATCGTTTACCACATCATTGAAAATGACGCCGAACGGCGACGGTCGGGAACGGGTCGAGTTTGCGGTGAATACAGCAGATATCAGTGCCAGGATGGATAGCGTAGTCATATCTGAAAACCGTTTCACTGGCACAACGATGCAGTTTGAGATAAGCGGCCCGGATATCAGCACAATTGCGAGTGCGGCCGGTGTCGACGGATTGCCACGTGAAGATTTCCGAATTACAGCCAACGTCGAAAAAGACCCAAATGGATATCTGGTCAGGAATCTCGAAGCGGTGGTCGACGATGATGTATTCAAGATAGCCGGCCATATTGGAGACAAGCCGTTCGCCGGAGAAACAAATCTGGAAGTCGATTTTTTCGGCTCGGATTTAGGCGCGAGTGTAATAGCTTTTGGAGGCACCGCTGAGAATCTGCCAAAGGGTGGCTATTATCTGAAGGGTAGAGTACAGAAGGAGGACGAAAAACTCTGGTTACGGGACATTAGTGCGGCGATTGGTGATGATGAGGAGTACCAGTTTCAGCTGTCAGGATTCATCACCGGCGATGCGCAATTCGTTGGTAGCCAGGTAAAAGTCCAGGCGCATGGAGAGAGTCTCGCTGCGCTTGGGGAGCTGGCCAGGCAGCAGGGTTTTCCGGATTTATCGTTTGACGTAAGTGCGGATATCCGCAGGGGATCGTCGAATACCTACTTCGAAAACGGTATTTTCACATCAGGACGAGCTGTTGTGGAATTTGCAGGCGCTGTTGGCGATCAGCCGCTTGAAGATGATATGGCGCTGACGTTCAACGCATCATTCGCCAGCATGAAGGATGCCTTAGCGAAATTCGGCATTAACGTGGAAATGTTGCCGGAAGGAGAACTTATCGCAGCGGGTGCAGTGCGGCAGGAAGATGGTCAAATGTCAGTGGAGCAATTTGATGCAACATTTGGCGGCGCTACATTGCAGATCAGTGGTGATATCGGTCAGTTGCCGTCGCTTACTGGGACGAAGCTCAGGTTTGACCTGGATGGAGATAATCTGTCGCGCCTGTTGCCAGCTAACATTTCAAGGGAATCATTGGCACAAGCATTTTCCGCCTCAGGAAGAGTGTCTCTCAGCGGAAACGATTTGGAGTTAGAACGGTTTCGCGCCAGTGTTGGGCATACATCGGTTGGTGGTGATTTTGTGTTCGGGCTCGATCCGTTTTTCGATAGCGGCAATTTTGACATCAAGGCTGATTCGCCGGACATATTTCAACTGCTGCCGAAACTGCGCGACGTTGCTGTACCGCAGGTCGCGAAGTTGAAATACAGAGGTAGTGGCAGTTGGGCGGATAATTTCTGGAGTTTTGACAATAGTAGATTGGAATTAGGTGATGGTTACCTGGAGATTAGCGGAAGTCTGGATGGGCCACCTAACTTTGAAAGGACCGACCTGGAATTCGAATGGGTAGCTTCGAGCGTCAGCAAACTCAGCGCTATAGCCGGCAGAGAATTACCTGATCATCCGTTGCTGCTTAAAGCTCGTCTGGTCGGAACGCGCGATGTTATGACGATGGAACATTTCGAGCTCACGTTCGGTGAAAGCGACCTGCACGGGGAATTTACGATGCGGGCCGGCGCTGTGCCTTCGGTCAAATTAAATGTTACGTCGGGATTATTTGATATCTCGGAGTATATGCCTGAGCCGGAGGAGGAGCCACAACCGGCGACTACTGTAGTTGATGGCAGAGTCATACCGGACGCTCCGCTACGGCTTGAGTTGCTGCAGTCGTTTGATGCCGATGTCGATATCAGGATTGACAAGTTGCGTACCCGCTCTTTTCGATCACTTGGATTTGACCTGGATGCACTGGTTTCGGTCGGAGCACTGCATATTCAGGACTTGTCATTAAATGGTCCGAGAGGCGGATTGCTAACATTCTCTGGAAACTTGACGCCAAATGAATCCGGTGGAGCGGATTTTGCGCTCACCGCAGACGGTAAAAACCTTGTGTTGGGGCTCAGGTCGAAAAACGCAGAGGAATTGCAGCGCTTGCCACTATTTGAGGTGCGTGCAGATCTGGCCGCAAATGGCGAGACGGTGCGGGATCTTGCCGGTTCGATAGACGGATATATTCGGGTCGCCGGTGGAGCAGGACGCATACCGTCCGGATCGCTTGCTTTTCTTGCGCAGGACTTTCTTACAGAGCTGATAAGTTCAATTAATCCGTTTACCAAAAGTGATCCGTACACCAATGTTGAATGCGCCGTCATACTGTTGCATTTTTACGATGGTGAAATTGAGGCAGATCCGGTATTCGTGCAACAAACGGATAAGTTGCGGATTTTCGCTAATACGAAAATTGATCTGAAGACAGAGAAACTTGATGCTAACTTCAGGACGGTGCCCCGCAAAGGCCTTGGGCTCAGTCTCTCCAACCTTGTCAATCCGTATATAAAGGTTACCGGAACGTTGGGCAAGCCAGCAGTGGTAATTAATCCGGAGGGTGTGTTGATAGAGGGAGGTGTGGCCGTTGCGACAGCAGGACTCTCCATCCTGGCTAAAAGTTTTAAGGATCGTTTTCTATCGGACAAGGACCCGTGCGGCACCGCGCTTGCGGACGCGGACAAAAAATTTGCGGATCGAAAGAGCCAGGAATAGATTTAGAGATCGTAGGAGCGGCATCTTGCCGCCATTAACGCTGATCGCGGCAGCGTCGTTCACGCGCATCCGTCTCAATTGTGGGCGAAATCTCAAGTCTGGAAAATTCTGCCAGAATCAGCTCGCTCCGCGACATAAGTACATCCGTGTACACATGCTGCGCCTACGATTCAGCGCCAGTAAACTCCAGCTCATGCAACCACGCGGCGTGGCGTGGTGCCTTCTTGGTCTGGCTCCATTCTTCGAGCATCGCCGGTGCCACCCGGCGGAGCTCCTCAACCTGTTCATCGGTGCGTGTATTTGCCACCAGTTCGAGGCGATGACCGTTCGGATCGAAGAAATAAATAGACTGAAAGATGCCATGATTCGTTGGACCGATGACGTCGACACCTTCGGCTTCGATATGTGATTTTGCAGCGAGCAATGCGTCGTAGTCTTCGACTTCAAACGCGATGTGTTGTACCCACTCCGGCGTATTGCGATCACGATCCATGGGTTCCCGCGTTGGTAGTTCAAAGAATGCCAGCACGTTGCCCATACCTGCATCCAGGAACACGTGCATGTACGGATCCGGTTCCTTGGTGGAGGGCACACGATCTTCTGCAAAAGCGATCTGGAATTCCATGTCCAGTACGCGTTCGTAAAAATCGACGGTTTCCTTGGCGTCTTTGCAGCGATATGCAACGTGATGAATACGCTTAATGTTCATTTTTGTCCCCTGACCGGCTGCGGTGCAAATTATGCGGCTTCGTTCTCGCCGACAACACCACGAGCAATCTGGTCTCGTTCAATGGATTCGAACAGTGCTTTAAAATTACCTTCGCCAAAGCCTTCATCTTTCTTGCGCTGGATAAATTCGAAAAAGACCGGCCCAACCAGATTAGCAGAGAATATCTGTAGCAACAGTCGTGGATCGCCATCTTCTGTTGAGCCGTCGAGC
>QNFK01000077.1 GCA_003645495.1 Gammaproteobacteria bacterium | reverse complement strand
CCCGCCGCAAATTTCCTTTGTATCTGTCGCACGGATGTCTCCACTTATTCTTATTACCGCGATGATTCTACAGACGTTAATGACGTATGCACGCATGTCGAATTCAGAGCAATGGTGAAGGCGGGGCTATTTGTTAAGGTTTTTGTCCAGAAACTGCCTGAATAATCCTGCCCAACGACGGGCAGCCAACTCAACGCCTTCCCAATCGGTCGCGTTAGTCTCCGGCGTGGCAAATTGTGGCGGGTCGCCTGAGCTATCGGCTGCACGCCCGAGTACGCGATCCGTTTCGGAATCCCGCAATTCCATCAGGAACAATAATTGTCCGGGCTGGGCCAACTGACTCAGATTACCGCGCAGGTCCGGCACATCCGACGAAGTGCCAAAGCGCATGTCAATCAACGAAGCTTCGACGGCCAGCGTATTCGGTCCGGGCTCTGTGACAATGGCATAGCCATCCAGCTCGGCTAAAAAGGCAGTGCGAAATATCTGCCTGATCCTGAGAATTTCCTCTTCACTATGCGGCGCATTCGTTGGGAAGTGAATGCCCATGTCCTTACTTAGCAACTGGCGATACTTACCGAAATCTGCATCGGTTGCGATATAGCTCTTTTCAACCGCTGAATCCTTTACGACATTGAAACTCTGTGATGTCGTCGTCGAGCAGCCCGCAAGAACGAGGCTCGCAAGAACACACACACGCCAAAATAAACGCCGGATTGATCGATGCTTCCACATTGCTGGAAGTGCTCCAGGATTGCCTTATCGGTTTTTCAGTCTAACCCAATACCAGGCCCTGCCAGAATAAAACCGGACTAAATGCGTGTCGCCTTGATTCGATAGACCTCTGTCCAGGTCTCTCCATCATCAAAGGACATTTCCAGTTTCCAATTCCAGGCGTTTTCCTCTGCTGCGAAAAAAGTGATGCGCCGCGGTGGATTGGGTAGCGGCGATTTGTACATCATTACGATGTTGCCACCTTCTTCCTGCCTGGCCTGGATGTGCGCGAAGCCCGACATGCCGGTAACAGACCATGCGATATCCCAGGATTCTGACTCTTTATTATAAGTGCGCAGATTCGTACCAACGCCACCATCATTTGGCATCCAGAAGTCCTGAATGGCCGTGCCGTTGCCCAGACATACGAAGTCCCACCGAGCGCCGGCTCCCGCCGTCCAGGTCACGCCATCGTCTTGCAACTGCTCGTCGTCTATCTTCCAGTTACCAATGTATTGACCAAATTCTGCCAATGGTCCTTCCATGCAACCAGCGCTCTTGTTAAACGGAATCGCCTCACTGGCCCAGTGCTCAGCCATCGCAGCGTGCGGCCCCAACAACAAGACTGTCAAAAGTCCCGATAGGAATGAAATTCTGACCATACTATTACTCCCCGTTTGCTTCGAACATATGACCATTGCAGTTGCCCAAATGCTGCATATTTTTTTCCAGCCAGTAAAGCGCTCTGGAACAAATCACGATTGTGGCTCTTTCCTGCACATAACTATTGACAGAAATACTGAATTAATGGACAACACCAGAGTGACTACCGCCCTATCCGAACTGCGTTTGAGCGCCCAACAAATCGATGAATTTTTTGCGACTGGCTGGATCACGGCTAAAGCGTTGTTCAATGCCGATGAAGTGGCAAAGATCAGGTCCTGTTTCGACGACCTTGAACAAATTGCTGCGGACATTGAAGAAACGGGGCTGCAGCATGGTTCGCACTTCGTGCTTGGTGAGAAGGATCGGCAGAAAGTCATCAAGCGGGTTGTCTGGGCCGGAGGGTCACAACCCTACTTGCTGCAGATTGGCGCAGATCGCCGTCTTACGCTGCCGTGCTCTCAATTGCTGGGCAGCGACGTGCTGGAACAATTACTGAGCCAGGCTCATTTCAAACGCCCTAACGACGGCGTGATATTTGGCTGGCACCAGGACATTCAGCACCGGGACAAGGGCCCTGGAACCTGGGACGATATCAACGGCAGGGGTAGCTTCGTGCAAACCCTGATCGTCCTCGATGAAATGACTGCCGACAGCGGGCCGCTGTTGTTCATACCCGGCAGCTCCCAGTGGGGCCGTGTCGATTTTGGCGCGCACGAGTACGACGATCCGGATTACACGCCGCGCAAACCGCCGCAGTTTCATGACAAAGACGCAGTCACCATTGCAGCACAGCCGGGTGATACGCTTTTTTTCGGTCCCTACACCGCGCATGCAAGTTTCGAAAACACATCACAGCATTATCGCCGTGTCCTGATCAACGGCTACGCCAGCCCTGGCGCCAACCATCGTGTCTACCCGGGTGAGGGCTCGTGCAGAGAAATTGTCGTGGATTGAGCAAAAAACCGAAGTCTGACAGCAGTTCCTGACGCGTCCGTCATATTTGACTGGTTTTTTGACCGGATAGCTGCAAAACCAAAGGCGAATCATTTATATATACTTTGGTGTATGCGAAACAAAATTAAGAAACTGGCAGAGGAGCTGTCACGCAGAAGTGTGCTCCGTGCACTCGGCGCCTACGGCATCGCCGTCTGGCTGCTCGCTCAGGGGCTGGTCGATCTCCTGCCTGCCGTTGGCTTGCCGGAATGGGCCATCCGCGTATTCCTGGTAGTTGCCGTTGCTTGCACGCCTGTAGTCGCGGTAATCGCCTGGAAATATGATCTCACCAGCAAGGGTTTTCTGCGCGACCGCCAGGATGTCGCCCTCGCACGGCAAAATGTGCTGGGTAACGCAATTGGGCCAACAGCAGCCTCGCTGCCGAGGCGGCGTGATGGGCGCAGTATTCTGGAGGCATCATGGACGGGGGATGAGGGCGAAAAGATCAGGCGCAGGTTTGCAGCCGCATTCGTCATAGGGCGCGATTATCAGGCCGAGGTGCGACTGTGCGATGATCGGGTCAGCAGGCGCCATGTAAAAGTATATCCGGAGGGTGACGACTGGTACCTGCAGGATCTGGAAAGCCTGAATGGTACCTATATAGAGAATAAAACCGTCGATGTCAGGAAAGTCGGGCCTGACACTGTGGTATCCCTGGATAAGGAAGGACCTCAAGTCCGGCTGGGGGTCTTAATGGCAGACGAGACTTTGCGAACGATGGAAACCCTGAAAGAATGATTGCTGGATGTAGCCCCCGGTTTTGCTAACTGATTCCATTCATTTTGTTGATAAATCGTATCTAATGGGCTTCCTCGCTTTTACCTGGAGCCGCCGTTAATCGTGCCAATGCTGGAACTGCAAAATCTGCTGAAGCAATTTCTCGGGAGATCTATCGGGCTCGAAGAGCTGCAAAAGCAATTTGGCATTCTTCTCGAAGAAGAACCCCGGCTGGCTATGACGGCAGCGGCATGGCTCGATGCCGGTGAAAAAGACGGGCGCTTGTCTGCGGCTGTGTGCACCTCACTGAAGAATGTACTGATTTCTCACATGGCTGCGAGCAACCAGGGGCCGGATCCCAGGGATTCCGGTATTTTCGATGCTCCCGATTTCACTGTGATGAGGGAAGTTTCGAAAGACGAGGAATCGCCTGTGCAGGCCGAAGCACAGGCAACCTTCGTCCGCGACCCCGACAAAACCAAGCTTGGTTCTGATACCGATGCCGAGCGCATTGCCGCCCAGGTGAACGATAGCGGCACCGCTACTGTCGATGCCATATTAAGCATCGGCTCCATAATCGGTGGTCGTTATGAATTGATCTCGGAGCTGGGCAGCGGTGGCATGGGCAAGGTGTTCAAGGCGCGTGACCGGCTCAGGGCTGAAGCACAGGATCGTAATCCCTTTATCGCGCTGAAAGTTCTCAGCGAACGCTTCAAGGAACATCCGGACTCGATGATTGCATTGCAACGCGAATCGAGACGAGCGCAGACACTGGCTCATCCCAACGTCATTACAGTGCACGAGTTTTTCCGTGACGGTCCACATTTTTATATGACGATGGAATTGCTTACCGGCAAACCACTGGACCTGTTGCTGCAGTCGGATTACTCGGAAGGGCTGGCTTTCGAGGATGCCTGGCCAATTATTGAAGGGGTTGGCCTTGCCCTGCAATATGGCCACGAAAAGGGCATCGTGCATTCCGACATCAAACCCGGAAATATTTTCGTCTGTACAGACGGTACGGTGAAAGTGCTCGACCTCGGCATCTCCCGGCCGATTCCCGTTGCCAACGAACCCGAATCCGAACAAACAGTATTTGATCCTGGCACCAGGCTCGGCAGCCTGACTCCAGCGTACGCATCGCTGGAGATGTGGAATCAGGATACGCCGGATCCGCGCGACGATATTTACGCGCTGGGTTGTGTTGGTTACCTGCTTTTGACGGGTCGGCACCCGTTTGACGGGCAGTCTGCCAGGGAAGCTTTCAATCAAGATCTAAGCCCGCCAAAGATTGGCAAGATTGCTCGCAGCCAGTGGTCGGCATTCGTCGATGCGCTCAGGTTTCGCCGTGACGACAGAATCAAATCGGTTCGGCAGATGCTCAACAGGCTGGCACCACAGGCTGTCATGCGATCGAAGCGCCGCACCGCAGTTTATATAGGAGCAGCAGTGGCAGCGGTGGTCGCGATTTTTGGTGTCCGCTACTACGGCCTGACCGTCGAAGATCGGGCGTTGGATGATCGCGGTCGCATGGCCACAGAAATATCACAAACACCCGTCCAGCGAACTGATTTGACCGCGGCAGAGCAGGAAGAAATCGATACCATGATGAGCATTGCCGAAAATAATTTCACATCGGTCCCGGCGGATGCTACTGCGGAGGATCTGGCCTATTTTCTAAGCCTCGGTCCCAATAGTGTCGTGCAGTTGACGGACATCGTGCTGCAGATCGACCCTGGTTACGAGCCGGCTTTGGAAACCAGGCAGAAAGCGTTTGATCTGTACCTCGCGAAGGCGACCGATTTGCTAGATGCCGAAAATTTTGCTGCCGCAATGTCTTTGACGCGAGATGCCGACCGGGTCATTCCGGATACGAGCACCGTATTGCGACTACAACGCAGCATATGTGACGCATCCCCGGAAACCTGTGCTGGTCAATAAGTCCCGCCAGCACTGCGACCAGTGAAGTCGCTATTCATCATTCTCCTGTCAATCACGCTTTCAGGATGCGTATTGCGCCCCGAGTGGCAAAAGCTGGCGATTGAACAGGACTTGCATAACCGGCGCCTCGACACAGGCCGCTTTCAGCACCTGATCCTGGAGAAAAACGTACCGGGTGCTCACCTTGTTTTTTACGTCGAAGGCGATGGCACACCCTGGATTCGTGATTCACGGGTGGCGGTCGATCCCACGCCAACCAACCCGGTGTTATTGCGCTTGATGGAAAACTCGGCCGGCGCCTCTGTCTATCTCGGGCGGCCATGCTATTTCGGTTTGTCCACCAGCAAGGGATGCGAGCCACGTTTGTGGACTTTCGATCGTTACGGTCGCGAGATTGTCGAGAGCATGTGCATTGCAGCCAATGAGATTGCCAGTCAACACGGTGCTCAGACCGTGCAGCTGATCGGCTACTCAGGTGGCGGCACGATTGTCGTTGGCATGCGTGCCTGCACTGACCGTCTTGTTGCAGTAACGACTATCGCTGCAAACCTGGATCCCCGGGCATGGACCGAATTCCACGAGTATTCACCACTCAACGACCTGAGCCCGCTTGATTCTGCAGCAACACGCACTGATTCTGTGTCAGAAACACATTGGCAATGCCGTGATGACCACATCGTTCCGCCAAAGATCACGGACGCGTACTTTGCCGCCACGATGAATGCCCGCCGACGCATCGTGCAGTCCTGCTCTCACGCGAGTGGCTGGAAACAATACTGGCCGGAGATCATTGTTCGCTCGCCGGGCGGTTGATCAGCTGCCCGCATTTGCGCAAAAAACAATTACCCTGCAGCAGCTATTGCAAGAAACGTAGCAAAATATAGCTAAATGGCTGGGATTCTTGCAATTTGACGCCGAAATACTAATCTCAGGGGTTAGCTGCAGCGCGACCTGACACCGCTCTTGGCTGATTGAGACTAACTTATAAAAACTAGAAATCTCAAACCAACTCGCATCTCTCTGAATGTGTGCGTTAGAGCAGGGATTTGGCCGTTTTGTCTCTGGCAACACATTATTGAATGCTATACACCAAGGTCTGCTGATCTTTAGGAAATAAAAACAAAAATAGCGCAAAAGGAAACCGCACCCATGTCCCGAGAAAAGGTTCCAAGTCTTGAAGAGTTCGTTGCTGGTGTTACAAAACGTAATCCTGGTCAACCTGAATATTTACAGGCAGTAAAAGAGGTCGCGGCGGATGTCTTGCCGTTCATCGAACAAAACCCTCACTTCAATGACCTGCAGTTGCTTGAACGCATGTCTGAACCGGAGCGTGTGGTCTCGTTCAGGGTGACCTGGCAGGATGACGAGGGTCACGTTCGCGTCAATCGCGGTTATCGAGTGCAGCACAACAACTCAATCGGCCCGTTCAAGGGTGGTCTGCGCTTTCATCCTTCCGTAAATCAAAGCGTACTCAAGTTTCTGGCCTTCGAGCAGACTTTCAAGAATGCATTAACAGGCTTGCCCATGGGCGGAGCAAAAGGCGGCTCCAACTTCAACCCGAAGGGCAAAAGCGAGTTTGAGATTATGCGTTTCTGCCAGTCGTTCATGAACGAGTTGTACCGTCACGTTGGTGAGGACACCGATGTCCCGGCGGGCGATATAGGCGTGAGTGGCAGAGAAATCGGCTATATGTTCGGTCAGTTCAAAAGAATCACCAATCGCTTTGTTGGTGTTTTGACCGGCAAGGGAATGGAGTTCGGTGGCAGCCCTATCCGAACTGAAGCAACCGGATACGGGGCTGTTTATTTCATGGAGTCCATGCTGGACAAGGTTGGCCAGGATCTTGAAGGCAGCACCTGTATTGTGTCTGGTTCCGGAAATGTCGCGCAGCACGCAATTGAAAAAATCCTGCACTTAAAGGGCAAACCGGTTACCGCAAGTGATTCGTCGGGTTTCATTTATGACAAGGACGGCATAGACGAAGAGAAACTTGCCTTCATCAAGGAGCTGAAATCAGGCCGTCGCGGGCGAATATCCGAGTACGCCGAAAAGTTTGGCGCAGAATTCCACGGCGACGGATCCAGACCCTGGATTGTTCCCTGTGACTTCGCCTTTCCCTGCGCGACGCAGAACGAACTCGACATTAACGACGCAAGAACGCTTATCGGCAACGGCCTGCGTGGCGTAGCCGAGGGAGCGAATATGCCAACCAGTGCTGAGGCCATGGACCACATCGTGGAGGCACGCATCCTGTTCGCCCCGGGTAAAGCTGCAAATGCGGGTGGCGTCGCAGTATCCGGGCTGGAAATGAGCCAGAATTCGGCAAGAATCACCTGGAGCGAAGACGAATTACAGCGACTCCTCCGCGAGATCATGCAACAGATTCATGATCGGTGTGCCCAGTACGGAGAGGTTGAAGGTGAAGCCAGCTACCTGAATTATGTCAAGGGCGCCAATATCGCCGGTTT
>QNFK01000076.1 GCA_003645495.1 Gammaproteobacteria bacterium | reverse complement strand
ATTGTCACTGGAATGACGCTGGCGCGCGATCTTGGTAACTTGCCGCCAAACATCTGTACACCTGCCTACCTCGCACGAAGTGCGCAGAAAATCTCCCGACAATATAAGAGTGTGCAGACGAAAGTTCTGGGGGAAGCGGAAATCAAGCGCCTTGGAATGCACTCCTTTTTGTCTGTAACCAGTGGCACCGTCTTGCCGGCGAAACTGATTGTCATGCAATACAAAGGTGCCGGTCGTGACAAACCGGTCGTTTTGGTCGGCAAGGGCATCACATTCGACACCGGCGGCATTTCATTAAAGCCCGGGCCCGGTATGGATGAAATGAAATACGACATGTGCGGCGCCGCATCTGTCATTGCAACGATGTTAGCCGTTGCAAAACTCAAATTGCCTATCAACCTGAACGTTATCGTACCAACCTGTGAAAACCTGCCTGGCTCACGGGCAACACGGCCTGGCGATATCGTTACCAGCATGTCCGGAAAAACAATTGAGGTGTTGAACACGGATGCTGAAGGTCGACTGATTCTCTGTGACGCGCTGACCTACGCGCGTCGCTTCAAACCGGAAGTGTTAATTGATGTTGCTACCCTGACAGGCGCCTGTGTCGTCGCACTTGGCCATCACCGTACGGCGGTAATGAGTCACAGTGACAAGCTGGCGAACGCGATTACGGATGCCGGAGATGCAGCCGGCGACCGCGCGTGGCGCATGCCGATGGCCGTTGAGTACGAGCGGCAATTGAAAAGCAATTTCGCCGACTTCGCCAATGTTGGCGGACGGGATGGCGGCTCGGTTACGGCGGCCTGTTTCCTCAGCAAATTTACTGCAGGAATGAACTGGGCGCATATGGATATCGCCGGCACTGCCTGGCGATCTGGCGGCAAAAAAGGCAGTACAGGAAGGCCGGTACCACTACTTACCGAGTTCATCCTTGAGCGCGCCCGCGCCCTGCCCTGATCATGTCACAGGTCGATTTTTACGTACTCAAAACAAGCGGAGAAACGAACCGGCAGCGTTTTGCCTGCCGACTTGCGGAAAAAGCGTATCGATTGAATAACACGGTCCACATTCAGGTAGCCGATCAGCAGAGCGCTGCACAGCTTGATGAGCTGCTGTGGACCTTTCGTGACGGCAGTTTTGTACCACATGAGGTCCTGGACACCGCTGCCGGCAAACCTGCGTCACCAGTAACAATTGGCAGCAATACCCAGCCAGATGCTGATTGCGATTTGTTAATCAATCTGACTAACAGCATCCCTGAGGCCAGCGGCGCTTTTCCGCGAGTCGCAGAAATTGTAACCTCCGACGATGAAAGCACAAAACGCAGTCGCCAACACTTTGTCGAGTATAGAAATGCGGGACACAAACTCGACAGCCACAAGTTGTGAGCGACGCCGCACTCCTGCCCTCACCCAGTTGAATCCCACCCGCCGGTTTTTTCATGGATAAGTCCTACCAACCCAAAGATATAGAGCAGCGCCAGTATGAGCGCTGGGAAAAGAATGACTGGTTTGCGCCGAGCGGCAGCGGCGAGCCGTACTGCATAGTCATTCCGCCACCCAATGTCACGGGTACGCTGCACATGGGGCATGCGTTCCAGGACACCATCATGGATACCCTGATTCGCTATAACAGGATGCGGGGGAAAAACACGTTGTGGCAACCTGGCATGGACCATGCCGGCATTGCGACCCAGATGGTGGTCGAGCGCAAACTGAATGGCGAGGGTATCTCGCGTAAAGAACTCGGCCGCGAGAAATTTGTGGAGCGCGTCTGGCAGTGGAAGCAGGAATCCGGCGGGCAAATCTTCAATCAGCTGCGGCGTATGGGTTCGTCGCTTGATTGGAGTCGTGATCGTTTCACGATGGACGACGATCTGTCTGCCGCAGTCATGGAAGTGTTTGTCACCCTCTATGACGAGGGTCTCATTTACCGCGGCAAACGTCTGGTCAACTGGGACCCGGTATTACACACCGCGCTGTCTGACCTCGAAGTGCTACAAAAAGAAGAACCCGGTCACCTGTGGCACTTTCGTTATCCGCTGGCGTCCGGTGACGGACACCTGGTCGTCGCCACAACGCGTCCGGAGACAATGCTCGGCGACAGCGCCGTTGCAGTCCACCCGGAGGACGAGCGTTACCAGGAACTCGTCGGTCAGGAAATTATTCTGCCGCTGGTCGACAGACGTATCCCGATCATTGCAGATGATTACGTAGACCCCGAATTCGGCACCGGCTGCGTAAAAATTACGCCGGCACATGACTTCAATGACTACGAAATCGGCAAACGGCACGACCTGGCCGAGTACAACATTCTCGACGATAACGCCGCCATCAATGACTCCGCCCCTGAAAAGTACCGGGGCCTCGATCGTTTCGTCGCCCGCAAGGAAATTGTCAAAGACCTGGACGCGCTCGGGCTGCTGGAAAAGGTTGAGGATTACCTGCAGAAGTTGCCGCGCGGCGATCGCAGCGACGCCGTGGTCGAGCCGTATCTGACTGACCAGTGGTACGTCAACATCAAACCGCTTGCGGTGCCTGCGATCGAGGCAGTTGAAAGCGGCAGGATAAAATTTGTACCGGAAAACTGGTCGAAGACCTACTTCGAATGGATGAACAACATCCAGGACTGGTGCATCAGCCGGCAACTCTGGTGGGGACATCGTATTCCAGCCTGGTATGACGATGCAGGCAATATCTATGTTGGCCGTAGCGAAGACGAAGCCCGGGAAAAGAACGGCCTTGATGACACGCTCGCGCTGCGTCAGGACGAAGATGTTCTCGACACCTGGTTTTCATCAGCATTGTGGCCATTTAGTACGCAAGGCTGGCCACAGAAAACAGAGTCACTCGAGACGTTCTACCCGGGCAACGTTCTGGTCACCGGTTTCGACATCATTTTCTTCTGGGTTGCGCGAATGATCATGATGGGCCTGAAATTCATGGGCGATGTTCCGTTCCATGAAGTTTATATCCACGGACTAATCCGCGATCCTGACGGCCAGAAGATGTCCAAGTCCAAAGGCAATGTTCTGGATCCACTGGACCTGATCGACGGCGTTGAGCTCGATACGTTGCTGGCCAAGCGAACGACCGGTTTGATGCAAACGCACCTGACACCGAAAATCGAAAAAGCGACGAGGAGCCAGTTCCCGGATGGTATCGATGAATACGGCGCAGATGCACTGCGCTTTACATTCGCCTCGCTGGCAACCACTGGACGCGATATTCGCTTCGACCTGGGACGCATTGAGGGCTACAAGAATTTTTGCAACAAGCTCTGGAACGCGTCGCGCTATGTGCTGATGAACACAGAAGATCTCGACGCTGGCGATGCTGAGTTCAGCACCGCCGACCGCTGGATTCGTTCGCGGCTAAACCAGGCAACGGCGTCAATGCATGAACACTTTGGCAATTACCGCCTCGACCTTGCCGCACAGACTGTCTACGAATTCACCTGGCACGAATTCTGCGATTGGTACCTGGAATTGTCCAAACCGATTTTGCAATCGGAAGACGCTACTGCGGCGCAAAAACGCGGTACGCGACAAACGCTGATCGAAGTACTCGAGACCTTGTTACGACTACTGCATCCGCTGATGCCGTTTGTAACGGATGAAATCTGGGCGCAGGTCGCGCCACGCGCCGGCGTTGATGGCGATACCGTGATGTTGCAACGCTACCCTGAAGCGAACAGCGAACAGCAGGACGATAATGCCGAAGCTGAACTCGAGTGGGTGAAAAAATTCATTCTCGGAATTCGGCAGATTCGTGGAGAAATGGACATATCGCCAGGCAAGGCACTGCCGGTATTGTTGGTGGACTCCAGTGACAAAGACCGCTTGTTTGCGGAGCGAAATTCACTCCTGCTGCGACGCGTTGGTCGCGTTGAATCTGTCCAGGCGCTCGACGCCACAGAAGAGCCACCAGCATCGGCAACAGCATTGCTCGGCAATATGCGGCTCCTTGTGCCGCTGGCCGGAATAATCGACAAAGATGCCGAAAAAGCGCGCATCAACAAGCAGCGCGAACGCATTGCCACTGACCTTGCGCGCAGTAAGGGAAAACTCGGCAACGAGAAATTTGTGAACAACGCGCCTGCCGATGTGGTCACACAGGAAAATCAGCGGGTAGCGGAGTTCGAACGACAGCTTTCACAGCTCGACGAGCAACTGGAGCGTCTGGATACGCTGGAACCTTAAGTTTTTGCGGCCCAAGTCACAATCCTGACTGGCACCGGGTGCAATAAGGCAGGCTATCCGCGAGTATTGGGCTGACATTTCGAAATTACACCAGGTTGACAGGAGTAATGCATGCAGCGCGGAAGCACGCTCGAACAGCTGCCACTGGGCACGGACCAGCAAAAGGCTGTCATTGACACGGCGCGGCGCTCGCTTGCAAGTATCGTACTGGGCAAGGATGCAGAAATCTCGCTCGCACTATCCTGCCTGTTGGCACGCGGCCACCTTTTAATTGAAGACCTTCCCGGTCTCGGCAAAACAATACTCGCGCAATCCCTTGCTCGCGTACTGGGCTTGAGCTTCCAGCGCATTCAATTTACCAGCGACTTACTGCCCGCAGATATCGTCGGTGTTTCCGTGTTCAGGCAGCAGGAAGGCGCGTTCGTCTTCCAGCCAGGCCCTGTCTTTTCGCAACTTGTGCTTGCCGATGAAGTTAACCGTGCAACACCCAAAGCACAGAGCGCTCTCCTGGAGGCTATGGAAGAACGCCAGGTTACAGTCGACGGCAAGACACATGAATTGCCGGATCCGTATTTTGTGGTTGCGACGCAGAATCCATCAGACCAGATCGGTACGTTTCAGTTGCCGGAGTCGCAACTGGACCGCTTCCTGATGCGGCTGGAGCTTGGCTATCCAAACGAAGAAAATGAGCGTGAATTAATTACCGGCATCGACCGCAGGGAAATGCTCAACGACATCACTCCATCTTTGCATCCGGAGATGCTGCTCGACCTGCAAAAATCTGCAGCCAAAGTTCATATGTCAGAGCCATTGGTTGATTACATACAGGCGTTGATTCGCTTCACCCGTGAATCACCGGATATTGAAACCGGGTTGTCACCGCGCGGCGCGCTTGCACTCGTGGCTGCTGCACGGGCACACGCGTTCATGGAACATCACTCCGGCGTGTTTCCCGATGACGTGCAGGCCGTGTTTGGTCCTGTCGCCGGTCATCGCCTGAAACCCGCCAGCAGTTCGGCGTATCGAACGCCGGGAGAACTCAGTCGCCATGTCCTCGACAACGTGGCAATACCTTAGGTCCTCCTACTATCGCCAGGTAGTCGGGGCGCGAGTCTCGCGCTGGGCAAGAAAGCGCCAGGGAACCGATCCCCTCGCAGCGACCCTGGAATCCAGAAGAATTTACATCCTGCCGACCGCAGTTGGCCTGGTGTTCGCGTTGATGTCATTCACGATGTTGCTGGGCTCGATGAATTACAACAACAACCTGTCCTTCGTACTGACGTTTCTGCTAACCAGCCTGGGTTTCGTTTCAATGCATCAGTGCCAGCGAAATCTGGTCGGCCTTGAGCTTTCTTTCGCCGGTGTCGACCCGGTTTTCGCCGGCCAGGCTGCTGAATTCCAGATCGCGATTACGAATCATTCAAAAAACCACCGGCCGCATCTGCAGCTATATATTGGCGGCATCGTCAGTGAGATTGATGACCTGGCTGCGGGCGAGAGTCGCGTTTTTCATCTTGAGGTTCCGACACAACAACGCGGCCGAATTCGTCTGGATCGTTTTGGTGTACGGACGTTGTTCCCATTTGAATTATTCCGTGCCTGGGCCTGGCTGCATATGGATTTGCACGGACTCGTCTACCCCAGGCCTGCAGCTATTGTTCCCGAACCGCCGCCAACCCAGGCAGCACAAGGCCATCGACAACATGACGCACGTGGCGAGGAAGATTTCGCCGGACTGCGAAAATACAACGTCGGTGATTCGCCACGTAAGGTGGCGTGGAAAGCCTATGCAAGAACGGGCGACCTGCTTACCAAGCAGTTTTCCGGTGCGGATACCAGCAGTCAGTGGTTCGACTTCGCCCATGTAGCCAGCAACGACATAGAAGAGCGCCTGTCTGTTCTGACCCGCTGGGTCATTGATGCGGACCGTACGCAGCGAGATTACGGATTACGCCTGCCTGGCGCCGAATTCCAGCCGGCGCACGGAGATGCACACCGCCACCGGTGTCTGGAGGCGCTGGCGTTATTCAATATCAAACAGGACGAGTCAAAACCTGCAGGTGCCAAAGGATGAGCAAGCGTTCCGGAACTGACGGTTCATTGCTGTCCAGCTTGCCATGGACAATTTCCGCGCTGGCCTTCTCGGTTATTCCACACATACAGTACTTGCCACTGTGGGTTACCGCGGCCTTTCTCTGTTGCTCGGCGTGGCGCTGGCAGGTTGAAATTCGGCGCTGGCGGTTGCCGCCGGCCTGGCTACGCATCGTTTTGTCATTGGCTTGCTTTATCGGCGTCCTCATCTCGTATGAATCCGTCAGTGGTGTCGGCCCGGGTTCGGCATTGCTCGCGGTAATGGCGGCGCTCAAACTGATGGAAACACGGCAACGACGCGACCAGTTTGTCCTCCTGTTCATTTCAATTTTCCTGATCATGTCCTCGTTGTTGCGGGAGCAATACATCTGGTCCCTGCCATACCTGATCGCCGGCGTTGTATTTACGATGATGGCCTGGCTGCGTATGTCGAACAGCCGAGCGGTCAACGTTGGCGTCAGCTTCAGGACCGCTACCCGGCTCATGCTTTATGCCGCTCCGTTGACGATCGCCATGTGGATCTTCTTCCCACGAATTGCGACACCTTTCTGGGCGGTGCCGATAGATACCAGCAGCGGAACGTCAGGACTCAGCGACACAATGAGTCCGGGTGATATCAGCTCGCTGTCACTTTCGGATGCAGTCGCTTTTCGTGTACGTTTCGACGACGATATACCGCCACCGCAGGATCGCTATTGGCGTGGCCTGGTACTACACAGGTTCAATGGCCGCACCTGGTCCGGCAACGAACCCTCTCTGGGTTCGCAGTCACAGCGTGACGTTGAATATCTTGGCACGCCCGTAAGTTATCAGGTCACGATGGAGGCGACGCGACAGCACTGGGTATTTGCTTTGGATGTGCCGCTTGAGTCGAGTCTCGGCCAGACATTCATGGCACGACAGCAACAGCTCGCACGCATGCAGCCAATCGACCAACGCATTTCGTACCGTGTCGTCTCACATACGAATTACAAACTCAACGACAATCTGTCCACGTTTTCCCGATCCTGGTACACACGCTTGCCGGAGAACAGCAATCCACGCGTAGTTGAGTTGTCGCGCGATATGCGCCGGACCGCAGGCTCCGACGTTGCCTACATCAGGCAAGTACTGAATAAATTCAATACCGAGGAGTTTTATTACACGCTGGAACCACCAGCGCTTGGCAGCAACCCGGTTGATCGGTTCATATTTGATACGCGCCAGGGGTTTTGCGAACACTATGCCTCTGCATTCGCAGTGAT
>QNFK01000075.1 GCA_003645495.1 Gammaproteobacteria bacterium | reverse complement strand
TCAGCATTTTCCAGAACCACCTGCGCGATGAATTTGCCGCCATAGAGGCGCGCATTCAGGAAATTAATAGCTGACAAAGTCCGCTTATGCCTGGTCAATTAAGTGGTGCCGGGCACCAGTTAATTGACTTGTTCGTGCTTTGAGCCGAGTAGCCGGTACCGGACACCGAATAGAAGAAGTGTCATGCTTGATAATCAAGATGCAGGTCGCTGGCGACCCGCGTAAGGCTTTTGTCATACGACCAGATGCGCGAGGCACCGGCTAATGCGGTGGATGCCAGCAGATGAGCATCGACAAAACCGATCCCCTGCCCCATCAATGCATTGCTCTGTACAAAAAACAAAACCTCTTCCTGCGAAGCAAGCGGCACCTGCGGCAACTTCTGCAGCAGGTCCAGCACTTCAGCCCGGTTGCGTAGATTTCCGCAAGCCAGCTCGCCAATCACAAACGAGTGAGACAACACCTGGCCACCGTTGAGCAGCGCACTGAGACCCTCCTCGCCACGTCGTAAATGATCTACCCAGACGGACGTATCAACCAGGATCATGCCGATCAAGACTTCCGCCGGGAGATGGGCTGCAACTGCGAATCGCTACCGCCCAGACGAGCCAGGCGACGTGCACTCTCCCGCTCTATCAGTGCCCGCAGTCCTTCCCGCACCAGTGCCGTCTTTTCGGTCACGCCGGTCATGCGCTGTGCCTCGCTTAGCAAATCATCATCGATATTCAGGGTAGTTCTCATACCGGTATCTCCCGTATTCAAGAGCATCATTATTAACATCATATGATGACAATTTCTATGCATACTCCGGACGAGCTACTGAATCTTCTCCACCAATGCACTTGTTCGAACAGGCACGAATGCAGTCAAAGCCATTACGCCCGCGGGCAAGATCGCTGTCGAAATCAGCTCGACAATGCAGTGCTACGGATCATATTGATACGATCAAAATTGGGATAGTTTTGGATTTTCGGTGCGTGACACCGGCACAGGCCTGGCCTCCTGCCCGCTAAATTCGTGTGAGCGACACCCTGCCTCAATTCCCCGGCACAGCGCTTTTTCGGTGCCAGTCACGATCTCCATGGACCTGATTAGTTATCTAAATTTACCCACGAAATAAGTAAATTAAGTGGTGCCCGGCACCAGTTACTGGCACCAGATACGCAATAAATAAATTAGGTGAACACCGGCACCGTCTACGAAGCCCGACGCGTGCACGAATGCCGCCGAATAAGTCAACTAAGTGGTGCCCGGCACCGATACCGACCGGTGCCAGCTATTATTTGACGTACCGCTTGATATCCATTCGTTCGTGCAACACCCGAACAACGGTCAGCACACCGGAGGTTTCTGTAAAAAATATGCGATGACGGCCCTCGCCATAACAAAACAGCCCATCACGAATATCGTCGCGCACTATCCACAGGTTTTTGTTCCCGGCGAGCCAGACAATTCTCGCCGTCAGTAAGTCCAAATAACGATCGGCCTGCCCGGCGTTCCAGCGCAACTGTGTATAGGGCCAGATCCCGGCCAGATCGCGACGTGCAGGAACCGTAATTCGCCATTTCACCGACCGGCTTTCTCCCTTCCCGTCACCTTGATCTCCTCCACCATCGCCTTTAATCCGACATCATCAACCTCGACTACATCGCCGCGCTCTGCCGCCTGCATACCTTCATCAATCTCCGCCCGAAGACAGGACAACTTGAGCATTTCGAGCTCCTCGTAATCCTCTATCGACAACATGACAGCCACCGGCCTACCGTGTTTTTCGATCGTGACCGCTTCTCGCCTGGCTTTGTCCAGGAGTTCACCGAAGCGCGCTTTTGCATCATTTGCTGACATTTTTGTCATGAGACCACACCGATATTTTTCGCCTAATTCGTCTATTTTAATTAAATCAGGCGAAAGTATCCAACCAATTGCGAAAAGCGGTCACGGCCAACCCCGACGGCACAGACACTGCCTTGATCGCATAGCGTGTCAATTTGCCAGTGGATGCCTCGGTCAATGAAGGATTCGCCGTGCCTGCCCCGATATTGCACTTGAGGCCGCAACGTGAGCCAGACTCAAAGCCCTGCGTTTCACCGATAAATTGCAGCTGAACCCGGAGCAACTTTAGGCTCTACTGGCCCAACAAGTTGATTCCTGCGACGCCTGGCGTTCACGATTTGCCGTATGACTACATCTGTATTAATATTTAATACATCTGTCAGGAGGACATCCCAATGCCCCGCAATACCTCTGTAACACTTGGTGCTCACTTTGACGAATTCGTTGCTGAAATCCTCCAGCAAGGCCGCTTTCAGACGGTCAGTGAAATCGTCCGTGCCGGCCTGCGAAAGCTCGAAGCAGATGAGACACAACTCCGGGCGCTGCGCGCCAAATTACAGGAAGGTGAAGACAGCCCGGTTGTCGAGAACTTCGATGGCGAGAAACTTATCGCCCGCATGCACAAAAATAACGCTCGGTGAACGCCGGCTATTCTCTGCGGCAGAACGCGCAAGAGGATCTCGAATCAATCTGGTTATACAGTTTCCAGGAATGGGGCATTGAGCAGGCTGATTCTTACATCCGCACGCTGCTCTCCCGGTTTACCTGGTTAGCGGAAAATCCGCAGCTTGGGCAACCGCGCCCGGACGTAAAACCCGGCTACTACTCTTACCCTGAAGGAATGCACATGGTCTTTTATATAATCGCCAAAACGGGCATCGACATCATCGGCATCCCGCATCAGAACATGGATATCGTTAGCCATTTTGACTACTAAGGACGGTCCAGCGGATAATTCGCCCCAGCGCGAACAAGTCAATTAAGTGGTGCCCGGCACCGGCTACTGAACACCGGCACCTGCTGCCTCCCGGCTAAAGATTATCCTCAGTATAAAGCGACAGCTCGATCATCCGTTCCAGCAACTGGTCAGGCGAATAGCCGGGGAAGTTTCTGACCACCAAGGTTTGGGGTCAGAGTAAAAACTAAGGTGTTTTTACTCTGACCCCAAACATCAATAAGTCAACTCAGTGGTGCCCGGCACCGGCAATTATCAGCAAATTCGGCGCGTGCACGAATGCCGCCGAATAAGTCCATTGCGTGGTGCCGGGCACCGGCTTCCCGACATCTGTGAAAACAGGTACATTAAATGGGCGACGGCTACCCGGATAACACATTGAGCGATGATTTTGCATTACTTGTCGCGGCACTACGTGAAAAATTGCCTGCCATCGACGCGCCCTACCTGCACGGTTTGCTGGCTGCATGTGCCACCGTGCCGCAGCCAGACAGCGAGAAATTTCTGGCGGAGATCTCTGATCAATATCCTTTGCCACAGTCACTGGCTGACAAGGTAATCAGCAGTATCGGTTTGCTTCGTAAGGAATTGTCCACCGACACGTTTACGGCTCGTTTTGAGCTTGCAGAGAAAGACGAAGCAAAACGTTGGATCAAGGGTTATCTCCGCGCAGTGGAAATCCACGAGCGGCAGTGGAAAGCGGGGAACGAGCTCCACCCTGCTGCCGCCCCGCCGCTCCTCATGCTGCACACCATCGCCAGGGAGGAGTTTCGCCGCCAGCTAAATACGAGGGTGCCGGGCTATGAGGACCTGGACGAATATCCGCACCTGGTCACCAGCCTGGTCACGAAGATCTACCGGCAATTTCACAACCTCGTGGACGACGATGAATTCCTGCTCGACCCGGACGACGACTTCGATCTTTACGACGACGGACCGATTCGCCTGATGATGTATTCCGAGGAGCGGCTTGCCAGCATGGACGAAAATGCGCTGTTTGCTCTGGTCACTCGACTGGAAGACAGACTGCCTATGGAGGTGATGCTGGAATGCGCCGGGCGCAAAGACGCAATGGTGCCGCTGTTGTTCCAGCACCTGCGGACAGATGCATACTGGGACGACGATGCGGACGCGGACAAATGGTGGGGATTATTGCACGGGATCTTCATTCTCGGACTGATACGCAGCGACGCGGCAGCGCAGGCATTGCTGGAGGGATTTCGCCGTATCACCTTTGCCAGAGACCACGGCCTGGCCGATTGGGTTGCAGGCTATTGGCCCACCTTATTCCGCAAAACGGCCGAACACACCACCGACACTTTGCGGCAGATCGCAGAAGATCGGAACCTGGACTGGTACGCCCGAACCAACGCAGTCGATTGTGTCCTGGCTGATGCGACCCAACAGGGTAGCGCCGAGTTGGAAGAGGCCCTTGACTGGGCTGCAGCACTCTGTGCCGATGCAACAGAGGACGCCGGTTTTCGTGTCATGACGACCGGCAGCCTCCTGAACCAACCAAGACCCAGACACCGAAAAATATATACAGATATGCTGAGCGTGCAGAGCACGGAGTCATGGCTGGAAAACTCCTTCGATGGCGATGACATCGAGCGCGCCCTCGCCGGCGACGACGCCCCGGAGTGGTTGCGCTTTAACAATCCCTGGAAATTTTACGAAGCGGAAGAAATCAAACTGCGCCAGCAGCGCTGGCGCAATGAAGAAAGCGAGCGGGAGCAACCAGCACTTGACGGGCACGAGCCGATACCAGCAACAACCTACTTAAGAGAACAAGCCAAAACCGGCCGCAATAGCCCTTGCCCTTGCGGCAGCGGAAATAAATATAAAAAGTGCTGTATGAACAAGTCGTAATAGGATCCAATTAGCGCCCACGCGGGGAATCGCGGCTGAATGATCGCAAACTTGCATTGAACGTTTAGCCGGTATCACAATATGCCCATGCCAACCGCGAGGTTTGGGGTCAGAGTAAAAACTAAGGTATTTTTACTCTGACCCCAAACATCTGGCCGGAATCACAACACGCCCATGCCAACCGTAGACAAAAACGAACTCGACGACCTGATGGATTTGGTATCCAACGATATGACGACGGACGAGGCCTACATTTGCCGGAAAACCGGCAAGATCCACTGGATCCCGGACTTCGCCATATCCGGTATAGAAGTCGATGTGTCGGCAGACATAGACGACCGCGACAAATACGTATCTGTGCCCGATAAACGCGACCTTGATCTCGGTTCGCGCCTGGCCTACGACTTCGCCGGACAACACCTGCCAAACCAATACGAGCAGGTCCGCGACATGTTTCGGCGTGCGGGGGCTTACGGACGTTTCAAAGGCTTGCTGGAAGGAAAAGGCCTGTTGCAGGCCTGGTACGATTTCGAGGCTGAGCAATCAACGAAAGCACTGGCGCAATGGTGCAAAGACGAAGGTTTGGAACTCAGCGCCTGACAGCAACATCAACTGCGTCCGGTTTTTTGTGAAACGGGTTGCGAACAAGTCAATTAAGTCGTACCCGGCACCGGCTACTTTAAGCTTCTAGTCTTTCATCCAACTATCAATGCTCAGGTTCGGCACGCGCGAGAACTCCGCCGTATTGTGCGTGATGAGCGACGCGTCGATCGACAGCGCATGCGCTGCAATCCACATATCATTGTTGCCAATCAATTGACCTTGCTCTGCAAGTCTTGCCCGGATGCGGCCATAGTGCATCGCGGTCTCGGGTTCCAGCGAGTACAACCTGACGCTGTTCAGGAAAGCGATCAGCGCGGCACGATTCTGTTCAACGCGCACAGAGCGGGCTACACCGTACTCCAGTTCACCCATGACAATGATCGAGATTCCGCAGTCGATCAGCGCAACCCTCGGTGTAAACCCTGCACTGCCCTTCATCGCGTAAATGCAGGTATTCGTGTCAAGCATAACCGTCAATCGAACGGCTCTCTCTGTTCGAGCGGCAGTTCCTCACGCCTGGCCATGACCTCAACAAAGTCATCGCCTATGCGGGGTGCATTTTCCAGGTAATCATCCCAGCCCGCATACAACGGGCTGAGTACGAGACTGGTACCAACCTTACGAATGGATACCTCGCTGCTCGCAAAGCGGAACTCCTGCGGCAAGCGCACCGCCTGCGAACGCCCGGACATAAATACTTTCGCCGTCCCGGTATGTTTTTGCCTCGTTTTTCCCATGGAAACCTCCACCAACCTCTCATCTGGCAGATCTCAGGATAACACCGTTGATATGTCTTTTAAAGATATATCAGCGATGTTAAGGCAACATCCGCCCCGGGACACGCTCAATAGTGCAACGCCGAACATCCTGATGACAGTCGTAAAATTATGATTTCCATGGAGTTTCGTTGCCTGTCACCGGTATCCAGCGATCGATCCGGACTGCCAGGCCGCTACGCAAACAAGTCAATTAAATCGTGCCCGGCACCAGGCACTTTTTCTGCGGTGGCCGGTCGTCTTCAATCGCGGCTGGAAGCCCCTCCCACGCCAGGTTTAGCAGAATCGTGGGAGGGGCTTCCAGCCGCGACATTCGAGTTCCCAACGCCAATTGCAATTATGTGGAACAGCGATGGGGTCAACGTGATTTTTCTTTCAGCACGGGCGATCGTAACCAATGACTTGTGTTGGTCCGACGCCGGAAGTCAACTGCGGGAGACGCCCACTCAGACGCGTCAGAAAAACCCGCCTACATCGAGCCTGTCAGGTTAAGGAACATACCCTGGTATGTGAGGTTTGGGGTCAGAGTAAAAATACCTTAGTTTTTACTCTGACCCCAAACATCTTTTCGGCGGTTTCGATGGCCGCATGAATTAGGTGGTGCCCGGCACCGGCAATGGGATGTTTTCGAAGATTTGGATTGTGATTTCGACGCCAACCTATTGGCAGTGAAGGCAGCGAAATAAGTTCATCAAGTGAACACCGGCACCGACTACAAGCACGTAAAAAATCACCGTCATTGCGAGCCCGAAGGGCGTGGCAATCTCCTGGCACCGTTACGGACCTTCGGTCTGCATTTTTGCAACCTGACAGAGATTGCCGCGGCGCTTCGCTTCTCGCAATGACGTCCGTTCTTTTCGCTGGTTTCGATGGCCGCATGTGGGCGACGGCTGCCGGGACGTGCTCGCTCTGACGCGTCAGAAAAACCCGCTTACATCGAGCCTGTCAGATTCAGGAACAAACCCTGGTATGTGAAGTTCAGCTGCGTCAGATCGTCGGAGAAGTCGGTGAAGTTGTAACCCAGCCCCATCTTCAAATGGTCGCCAAAGTACCGTGATACGCCCGTCAGGGCGCCGAGGCGCTGTTCTCCCAGGTCAGGCATATCGAGCAATCGACCTTCGAGCAGGAATTCCCAGTTTTCGCGGAATCGATAGTCGCTGCGCAACACGTACAAATTGGCATTGTTCGCAAAGAATTCCGGATTGTCGCGATCCAGGCTCACCTGGCTTTGGCGAAAGGCGTATTTGCCGCCGATTGTTATACGTGAAGTCAGGTCATAACTGACATCTACCGCCGCGATGTGGGTCTTCTGAATGAATTCAGCGGCCACGTTTTGCAGCGTCACCTGGTTCGTCGTCGGTACATTGTAGAAATAGGTGTACTTGACCAGTGTATTGAAACGGTCGTGATTTACCGGCCGGTACGCATAGCCAAGCACGGCTTCGCTGAAGCCACCGTCGTAAAACGTACCGAGGGAACTCTCACTCTCCGAGTGATTTAGTTT
>QNFK01000074.1 GCA_003645495.1 Gammaproteobacteria bacterium | reverse complement strand
TCGCCATCTTTGGTGAGGTTCGCGATAACAATCTCCGGATTCATGACTTCAACGTCATGATCAAGCTGAATGTCAGCGCCGGTAACCAGACCCGGTCCTTTCATGGAAACTCTGAGCTCTGCGGTATCCCGTGTATGCATGCGCACGGCTACCTGCTTGAGGTTCAGAAGAATATCGACGACATCTTCCTGGACGCCCTCGATGCTGGTGTACTCATGAAGCACGCCATCAATTTCAGCTTCGGTGATCGCAGCACCCGGCATGGATGAGAGCAATATACGACGCAGCGCATTGCCTAACGTGTGGCCATAACCACGCTCGAATGGTTCGATCGTGACCTTGGCGTGCAAGTCATTTACCGGTGAAACCTTTACAACACGGGGCTTCAGAAACTCGTTAACAGATTCCTGCATTGGTGTAACTCCTGACTATTTCGAATACAGCTCGACGACTAGGTTTTCGTTGATATCGGGAAGAATATCTTCGCGATCTGGCAACGCTTTAAAAGTGCCCGCCATCTTTTTCGCATCCACATCGACCCAATCCGGCAAACCGACCTGGGCCGCAATTTCCAAAGCACTCTGGATACGGAGCTGCTTCTTGGCTTTTTCGCGAATACCAACTGCATCGCCGGCACTCACCTGAAGTGATGGAATGTTGACTACACTGCCATTGACCTCGATACCCTTATGGCTAACGAGCTGGCGAGCTTCCGCACGTGTCGATGCAAAACCCATGCGGTAGACAACATTGTCCAGACGCCCTTCCAGCAACTGCAACAGGTTCTCACCTGTAGAGCCTTTGAGCTGGGCGGCTTTCTTGTAGTAGTTTCGGAACTGTCTCTCAAGTACGCCATACATGCGACGGAGTTTCTGTTTCTCGCGAAGTTGCAGGCCGTACTCAGAAAGACGCGGGCGTCGCTGTGAGGCACCACCAGGTGGTACATCCAGTTTGCACTTCGATTCGAGCGGCCTGATGCCACTCTTCAAAAACAGATCCGTACCTTCACGGCGGGACAGTTTACATTTTGGTCCAAGATATCTTGCCATTACTTAGTCTCTATACGCGGCGTTTTTTCGGCGGACGACAGCCGTTATGAGGAATAGGTGTTACATCCTCAATGTTTTGAATACGAAATCCCAGGGCGTTGAGAGCGCGCACTGCTGACTCCCTGCCCGGCCCTGGCCCACGGACGCGAACGTCCACATTTTTGACACCGAACTCAAGTGCTGCACGGCCGGCTTTCTCTGAAGCAACCTGTGCCGCGAACGGCGTTGACTTGCGTGAACCACGAAAACCACAGCCACCAGCAGTCGCCCAGGCTATTGCATTGCCCTGGCGATCAGTGATCGTGATGATCGTGTTGTTGAAGGACGCATGGATGTGAGCTATCGCATCCACTACATGCTTCTTTACTTTTTTACGTTTTGTTTCAGCCATCTTCTGTTCCATTTACCTTCGTGCGACACGCACTTAGGGTAGCTTCAAGTCTTTACCTTTTAATCGGACGACGCGGCCCCTTACGGGTGCGCGCATTTGTTCGTGTTCGCTGACCACGCAGCGGTAATCCACGTCTGTGACGAATGCCCCGGTAGCAGCCAAGATCCATTAACCGCTTGATATTCATGGAGATTTCACGACGGAGATCACCCTCAACAACGATGTTGGCGACGGCAGTTCGTAAACCTGCAACTTCCGGTTCAGCCAGGTCTTTCACCGGTGTTTCCGGCGCTACGCCTGCTGCTGCACAAATCTGCTGCGCTCTTGTTCGTCCTACACCGAAAATTGACGTCAGTGCTATCACGACGTGCTTGTTTACCGGTATGTTTATTCCTGATATTCGAGCCACTTTAATTACCTTTGCTAATTAGCCCTGACGCTGTTTGTGACGTTTGTCTACGCAAATCACGCGCACAACACCGTTGCGACGAATGATCTTGCAGTTCCTGCACATCTTTCTAACTGATGCTCTGACTTTCATGATCCGTCTCCAAAATTCCCTGATTTGTTAGCCGCCAAATTCGTCGGCGCTGATAACAAATCAATATCCAATTCCTACCTGACCGAGCCGCCGCGACCGTAGTTGCGTAAATTCGCCTTTTGCATCATGCCGTCATACTGATGGCTCATTGCATGCGCCTGCATTTGCGACATGAAATCCATCGTTACAACGACGAGGATAAGCAAAGACGTACCGCCGAAATTGAACGGTATGCTCGGATAAAACATGCGAAAGATTTCCGGCAGCAGACAAACGGCGGCGATATAAAGCGCGCCCCAGAATGTCAGTCTTGTCAGTACTCTGTCGATGTACTCCGCTGTTTGCGCGCCGGGCCGTATGCCGGGCACGAACGCACCTGATTTTTTCAGGTTGTCAGCCGTGTCCTTCGAATTGAAAACCAGGGCCGTATAAAAGAAACAGAAGAAAATAATCATCACTGCGTACAGGAGGACGTAAACCGGCTGTCCAGGTCCCAGGTTCGCACCAATGACCAGCAACGCACTTTGCGCCGCATTCGGGTTCGCCGACTGACCAAAGAACTGCGCGATCGTCGCCGGGAACATCAGGATGCTCGAGGCAAAAATCGGCGGAATAACACCGGACATATTAATCTTGAATGGCAAATGTGTGCTTTGCGCCGCATACATCTTGCGGCCTTGCTGTCGCCTGGCGTAATTCACAGTTATTCGCCGTTGTGCCCGTTCCATGTAGACCACAAATACGGTCGCGGCGATGCTGACCAGCAGCAACATGATTGCTGTTGCCGGTGACATTTCACCGGTACGCACCAGCTCTGCTGTACCTGCAACTGCTGCCGGTAATCCGGCAACAATGCCGGCCAGAATGATCATCGAGATACCGTTACCAATGCCACGCTCGGTGATTTGCTCGCCCAGCCACATCAGGAACATCGTGCCGGTAACCAGGGTGATGCAAGCTGTAACAAGGAATGCAGGACCCGGGTTGACCACAACGCCCGGCTGACTTTGCAGCCACGATGCTGCCGCAATTGACTGAAACAGCGACAACATCACCGTGCCATAACGGGTGAACTGGGTAATCTTGCGGCGACCTGACTCACCTTCTTTTCGTATTGCCTGCAGTGACGGCACGATCATGCTCGCCATCTGCATGATAATGGACGCAGAAATGTAGGGCATGATGCCCAGTGCAAATATGCCAAAGCGCGACAGAGCACCGCCGGAAAAGAGGTTGAACAGCGCCAGCATATTGCCAGCCTGCTGATCGAAGAACGCAGCCAACGCACCAGGATCCACGCCCGGTACCGGGATAAACGTGCCCGCACGAAACACTATTAACGCCCCTACGAGGAACATTATTCGTGTTTTCAATTCACCAAACTTGTTGCCTGCTTTGGCAGCGTCTGCTGGATTTGTTGTGGGTCGTTTTGCCACTCTGTTACCTAATCTCTATACCTGTGTATTGCTATCGCGGCTAAAGCCGCTCCTACGCCGACCGGGTCGTCTTCGTTCCGGTCAGCTTCGTTCCGGTTCGCTTCGTTCCGGTTCGCTCGTTATTCTATGCTGCCGCCGGCTGCTTCTATTGCAGCTCGCGCGCCTTTTGTCACTGCAAGACCCTTGATCTTGACAGCTTTTGTGATTTCGCCTGACTTGATGACCTTTACTTTCAAAACGCCTGCCGGCACCAGGTGTGCTTTCTTCAGGCAATCCATATCAATGATGTCATCGGTCGGAAGTTCAAGCTCATGCAGTCGCAGTTCGGCAGTGTTCTTCGCCATTCGCGAGTTAAAGCCGACTTTCGGCAGACGACGCTGCAACGGCATCTGACCGCCTTCGAAGCCCACCTTGTGATAGCCGCCGGAGCGCGCATGCTGGCCCTTCTGGCCGCGACCACAGGTTTTACCCTGGCCCGCTGAATGACCACGTCCACGACGTTTGCCGGTTTTTTTCGCGCCCTTGCCAGGCGACATTTCGTTGAGACGCATCTCAGACTTCCTCTACCGATACGAGGTACGAAACCTTGTTAATCATGCCGCGGTTCTCCGGAGTATCCAGGACCATTACGCTCTGCCGAATCTTGCGCAAACCCAGGCCTGCAACGCAGGCACGGTGCTTCTTAAGTCGGCCGAAACGACTCTTCAAAAGCGTCACTTTTAACTGTTTTGGCTTCGCCATCGTTCTAATCTCTTCAGTTCAAATCTGCTTAGTACGAAAGCACTAAGCCAGTATTTCCTTAACTTTCTTGCCACGCTTTGCTGCAATCTGGCGTGGCGAATGAATCTGCTCAAGTCCGCTAATCGTTGCACGAACCACGTTGATCGGGTTACGTGAGCCATAACTCTTGGCAAGTACGTTCCTCACGCCAGCAGCCTCAAATACCGCTCGCATTGCGCCACCGGCGATTACGCCAGTACCTTCAGAGGCCGGTTGCATGTACACGTAGGTCGCGCCATGGCGGCCCTTTTTTGCGTATTGCAACGTCTCGTTCGTTAGGTTGATTTTGATCATGTTCTTGCGTGCATTCTGCATCGCCTTTTGAATGGCGATCGGCACCTCACGAGCCTTGCCGTAACCGAAGCCGACGTGACCTTTGCCATCACCAACTACCGTCAGAGCCGTAAAGCCGAACTGACGTCCGCCTTTCACAACTTTAGCTACACGATTGACAGTGACCAGCTTCTCTATGAGATCGTCTGAACCCTGTGATTGATCAAATTTTGCCATAACCCGTTCCCGGCTTGCGCTTCACGCCAGCCATCTAATTAGAATTTCAAACCTGCTTCGCGAGCTGCATCAGCCAGCGCTTTGACGCGACCGTGATAACGAAAACCCGATCGATCAAATGCAACAGTATCAATACCTGCGGCTTTTGCTTTCTCGGCAATTCGTGCACCCACAATTGCGGCAGCAGCAACGTTTCCAGTTCCTTTCATGCCTTTACGTACATCTTTCTCAAGCGTCGATGCGGTAGCCAGTACCGTGCCACCATCAGGCCCGATAATCTGTGCATATATATGCCGCGGCGTGCGGTGAACACTAAGGCGATTCACTGCCAGCTCTTCGATCTTTGCACGCACCTTTCTGGCACGACGAATACGATTTTGTTTTTTATCCAGTTTCATAATTGACTCTGCTTACTTCTTCTTCGCTTCCTTGATCACTACATGCTCACCGGCGTAGCGAACACCCTTGCCCTTGTAAGGCTCTGGCGGGCGAAAGCGGCGAATCTCGGCGGCCACCTGGCCTACTCTCTGTTTATCATTACCCTTGATGATGACTTCCGTCTGGCTCGGCGTTTCAATCGAAATGCCCTCCGGTACGTCATAAGACACCGGATGTGAAAATCCGAGCGTCAGGTTTAGTTTCTTACCTTGTACTGCTGCACGATAACCAACGCCACGCAGCTCAAGTTTCTTCTCAAACCCATCGGTAACACCACGAACCATGTTGGCCAGCAGTGCCCGGGTCGTACCCGACATCGCGGACGAAAATTTCGAGCCAGAACGCGCCGAGACGGACAACTTGCCATCCTCGTTCGCCAGCTCAACTTCCGGATTCAACTCCATCGACAGAACGCCATTGCCACCTTTCAGCGTGACGGTCGTTCCTGACAGGTTGAAATCGACGCCTTGCGGCAACTCAACCGGTATTTTTGCAACTCTCGACATAATCGTGTCTCGTTTTCCTGTGGTAGTTATCCGTCGTTACGAAACGACGCAGATAACCTCACCACCAATACCTTGTTCACGCGCCTTGCGGTCACTCATGACCCCGGCGGATGTTGAAACAATTGCGACACCCAGGCCGCCCAATACTTTCGGCAGCTCGTCTTTGCCGCGATAGATACGCAGGCCAGGCTTGCTAACGCGTTGTACCTTCTCGATTACCGGCACACCTTCAAAGTACTTCAACTCAACGGTGAGCTCTTTGCTGGCGCCGTCTCCGGAAGATTCGAATCCTGTGATGTAGCCTTCATCTTTCAGTACTTCGGCTACAGCAACCTTGGCAGTCGAATGCGGCATGGCAACGCTCAACTTGCGAGCCTTCTGACCGTTACGAATACGGGTCAGCATGTCAGCGATCGGATCACTCATACTCATTATATTTCTCCGCCTACCAGCTAGCTTTGGTGAGGCCAGGAATTTCGCCGTTCATAGCGGCTTCCCTGATCTTGTTTCGGCCGAGGCCAAATTTGCGATAAACGCCATGTGGTCGACCGGTAATTGCGCAACGGGCGCGTTGGCGCGACGGGCTTGAATCACGTGGCAATGCATTCAGCTTAGCCTGCGCGGCCATCCGATCTTCATCAGAGCTGTTGAGATCGCGTATGGTTTTCTTCAGCGCAGTACGCTTTACCGCATAACGCTTAACGAGTTTCTCCCGTTTCAGCTCACGCATAATCATCGACTTCTTAGCCATAAATCTCTTCTCTACTTCTTGAAAGGAAAGTTGAACGCTTCGAGGAGCGCCCGACCTTCATCGGCGTTTCGCGCCGTGGTTGATATAGTGATATCCATACCGCGAATCGCGTCAATCTCGTCATAGTTGATTTCCGGAAAAATAATCTGCTCGGAAACACCCATGCTGTAGTTGCCCTGCTTGTCAAAAGACTTCGGATTCAGGCCTCGGAAATCACGAATTCGTGGAATTGCGATAGTCACCAGGCGATCCAGGAATTCATACATACGTTCACGGCGGAGTGTCACCTTGCAACCGATCGGGTAACCATCACGAAGCTTGAAGCCGGCAACTGATTTTCTCGCCAGTGTCTTGACTGCTTTTTGGCCAGCGATTTTTTCCATATCGGCGACGGCGTTATCGAGCACTTTCTTGTCAGCCACTGCCTCACCTACGCCCATATTCAGCGTAATCTTGGTGATCTTAGGCACCTGCATGCTGTTCTCGAGGCCGAGCTTCTTCTTGATCTGCCCGTGCAACTCGCCTACATATTTTTCCTGCAATCTCGCCATGTTGTTCTCGTTTCTCGTACTGGCAGCGGTCGTCCTTCGTGGCTCCGCTGCAGCAAAATCTGTGTGCCTAAATGTCTACGGCCTCTCCGGTCGAACGGAAAATTCTTTCTTTCGTCTTACCGTCATCCGATACCTTAATTCCAACCCGGTCACCCTTTTTGGTCTTCGGGTTGAACACCATCACGTTTGAAATGTCGATCGGCATATCCTGATCAACGATGCCACCCTGAACGCCCATATTAGGATTCGGTTTGGTATGTTTCTTGGCAACGTTAACGCCTTCAACCAACACGCGCTCGTCATCGAAAACCTGCAGGACGGTGCCGCGACGGCCCTTGTCCTTGCCGGTTACTACAATAACTTCATCACCTTTTCTCATCTTGTTCATTTCTTTAAGTCCAACTGGCGCTAGAGCACTTCTGGCGCAAGCGAAATAATCTTCATAAACTGGTTCGTTCTAAGCTCGCGAGTGACCGGGCCAAATATGCGTGTGCCGATTGGCTCGAGACGCGCATTCAGCAGAACCGCGGCATTGCCATCAAAGCGAATCAACGATCCGTCTCCGCGGCGAACGCCCTTGCGGGTGCGTACGACCACAGCGCTGTAAATCTCACCCTTCTTCACTTTGCCGCGAGGAATGGCGTCCTT
>QNFK01000073.1 GCA_003645495.1 Gammaproteobacteria bacterium | reverse complement strand
TAGCGAACTCGCCCGTCAGGACGGGCTCCTACGGGGGGTTGCGACGATTATTGGGATTCGAATATGTTTGCATGGCTACAATTAATGTCAATTTTTCGTTTATGATGCGAGCTTATGAGCTGGTTTGAAAAATTAATGCCATCGCGCATCAGTACCGAGAAGCGGACACGCTCGGTGCCACAAGGCGTTTGGATCAAATGTAGCGTCTGTGACGCACAGCTCTATCGGGCTGAGCTCGAACGTAATCTTAGTGTCTGTCCGAAGTGCGACTACCACATGCGCATCGGCGCCAGAACGCGTCTCGATTATTTCCTCGATCCTGAAGCCCAGGAAGAGATCGCCGGCAATCTTGAACCGGTAGATCCGTTACGCTTTCGCGACAGCAAGAGATATCGTGACAGGATTACCCAGGCACAGAAAAAAACCGGCGAGAAGGACGCGTTGGTCGCGATGAAAGGCAAATTGGCGGGTCGGCCGGTCGTTGTCTGTGCTTTCGAGTTTGCATTCATGGGCGGTTCCATGGGTTCTGTCGTCGGCGAACGATTTGCCCGGGCTGCAAGATATTGTGCAGAGAACAATGTGCCGTTAATCGCATTTTCTGCCAGTGGCGGTGCCCGCATGCAGGAGGCGCTGTTTTCCTTATTGCAGATGGCGAAAACATCTGCAGCACTCGCCACGTTGGCCGAATTGAAAATACCTTACATCTCGGTGCTCACCGACCCGACTACCGGTGGCGTATCCGCCAGCCTGGCCATGTTGGGTGATGTAAATATTGCTGAGCCAAAAGCATTGATCGGCTTCGCCGGGCCGCGGGTTATCGAGCAAACCGTCGGCCAGAAACTTCCCGAAGGTTTTCAGCGCAGCGAATTCCTGCTCGATCATGGAGCGATCGACATGATCGTTGATCGGCGCAATTTACGCGAAGAGATCGCTGATTTGCTGGCCAAGTTCGACAATCGCCCCAAACCCGTAATGCCTTCTTAAGCAGACGCTCTCTATGAACCCGACCGGTTCATTCACCACGCTTGAAGACTGGCTCCCTTGGCTGGAGTCGCTGTCGCCGCGCGAGATCGTCCTTGGTCTTGAGCGCGTGCATGAGGTTCTGCAGCGCCTGGCGCTGCCGCGGCCGGAACGGGTTATCCATGTCGCGGGCACCAACGGCAAGGGCTCCAGCGTGGCGATGTTGGAAGCGTTATTGCGCGTCGATGGCGCAGTCACCGGCTGTTATACGTCGCCGCATGTGCTGCGTTACAACGAACGAATTCGCATCGACGGGCGGCCCGCGAGCGACGCCCGGATTTTGCAGGCGTTTGTCGCGGTTGAAGCAGCCCGTGGTGAGGTTCCGCTGACGTATTTCGAGTTCGGCACGCTCGCGGCACTGGTTGCTTTTGCCGCAGCCGGGATAGATGCGTTGATTCTTGAAGTCGGTATGGGTGGTCGCCTTGACGCCGTCAATGCTGTTGAGCCGGATGCCAGCCTGATCACGAATATTTCCCTGGACCACTGCGCCTGGCTGGGCACCGATCGCGAATCGATTGCTATAGAAAAGGCCGGCATCATGCGCGCATCGACGCCGGTCGTTTTCGGTTCTACAGATGTTCCCGCAGCAATCGGGGCGTGCGCCAGCGAGATCGGCGCCGATTTGTTACTGGCAGGAACAGATTTCGACTACGCGTTGAATACACCAGCGGATGGCACCTGGTCGTGGCGTGGTCAGCACGTCCAGCTGGAGACACTGCAGCGGCCTGCGCTCGCCGGCGATATCCAGCTGCAAAATGCGGCCGCTGTGTTGGCACTTGCAGAGGCCATGGGTCTGCAGCGGCTGCTGACACCCGCAGTGATCGACAAAGCGTTCGCTGCTCTGGATTTACCCGGCCGCTTCCAATTCGTCGACAAGCGCCGCAAATGGTTGCTTGATGTTGCACACAATGCAGATGCAGCACGCGTGTTGGCGGAATCCCTGGCAGGTTTGTCCGTTGCCGGCAAAATTACAGCGGTCATCGGCATGCAGGCGGATAAGGATGTGCAGGGGATTGTTGCACCACTGTCCGGGTTAGTGGACAGCTGGATCGCAATTACAGTTGCGGGGCTCAGAGGCGAACCTGCTGCGACCCTGGCGCGCGATATAGCCAATCAGTGTAACAAGCCGTGCCTTATCGCTGATGATTTGTCACAGGCGATGCAGATTGCAGACAGCCGGGCTGGAAAGGATGATTTAGTCCTCGTAACGGGATCATTTTTCGTGGTCGGGCCAGCGCTGGAATGGCTGCAAAAAGAGTAAACTGAATCGCAGCAGGATGCCGCTCCCACGTCGCTTTTCGCATAAGCGTGGGAGCGGCATCCTGCCGCGATTATCAGACCAAATCGCTGCGTGTTGGCCGACAATGAGTTTGTGGGAGAGCGGTGGCCGATAAGCTATACTCGCGCCGCTTAGGAGGGTCGATTCTTGCAACAAATGGACAGAGCATTGAAGGAAAGAATTATTGGTGCCGCGGTACTGGTCGTATTTGCCATACTGGTTGTACCGGTTTTTCTCGACGGACCGGACGACGGTGCCGAGATGATCACCGAGTCCGTTACCTTACCCGGCCAAAACAACCAGGAACGTAAACAGCAGACCATTGTTCTTGAGCGCGACCGTACAGAGCCCGTACCGGCCGCCGCGACGCCGACTCCGGTCGTGCAAAAAACGCCGGCCCCGGAAAAGGAAAAACCGGCAGTGAAAGTACAAACGGAACCGGCAAAGCCGGCCGCCACTACTGACAAAGCAGCCGCCACAACACAATCCACGACGGGCATGTGGGCTGTGCAGCTGGGCAGCTTCTCAAGTCAGGAAAATGCGGAGCGCCTGGCCGCTGATTTGCGCAAGCAAGGATATGCCGCATTCCTGAGTCAGCTGCAGACAGACTCCGGCGAGTTGCATCGAGTTCGTATCGGGCCGCAAAAAGATCGCGACAGTGCCGAATCCGTTGCGGCGAAACTCAGCAGTGCGGGACACAAAGGGCAGGTCGTTCCACACCCCTGACAAACGAATAGTGCAAAGATGCGCCGGCTGATTGTTCTGTTAGAATCCTCGCATCTTCACCTGAAGACACTCTGGCCGAGATAATCAAAAGTCCCCTATGACGATAGTCGACATAGTTATCATAATCGCGTCATTGGCGTCGGTCGTCATTGGATTCCTGCGCGGATTCGTCAGAGAGGCCATATCCATTGCTGCGCTGTTGATTGCCATTTGGGCGGCTATGCATCTTGGTCCGATGGCTGGTGGCTGGCTGGGTGGTACGATCGAGTCGACGGAGGCGCAATTGTGGGCCGGGCGCGGTGTAATTTTTATAGTCATACTGGCTTTCGGCGCGCTGTTGGGCTGGGGGATCTCAAAAATCATCGGCATGTCGGGTCTGAAAGGCTTTGACCGCGTGCTGGGTTGTTTTTTCGGTCTGTTACGTGCCGTCTTAATCCTCGGCCTGTTCGCGCTGGCCGGACGCTACGCAGGTTTTAGTGAAGAAGACTGGTGGCTGAACTCGAGGGTCATGCCCTATGGCGAGATCGTTGCGGACTGGATCAGTGTAATGGGGCCACGCGGCGTCGAGATGTTGCAACACGATTATCTGAATGACGATTTGGCGCTGAAAATTCCTGAAATGATATAAAATTAGAAGCGAACGAATTCTATGTGCGGCATTGTCGGAATTGTAGGAAAAGGACCTGTAAACCAGGCGATTTATGATGCGTTGACGGTGCTCCAGCACCGCGGTCAGGATGCGGCCGGTATCGCGACTTGCGGTGAGGACGGTCTTAACGTCCGCAAAAGCAACGGCCTGGTGCGTGACGTTTTTCATACCCGGCATATGCTCGGCCTTACCGGCAACATTGGCATGGGGCATATTCGCTATCCGACTGCCGGCACTTCGCAATCGTCCGAGGCGCAACCATTTTACGTGAACTCGCCCTATGGCATTTGTCTCGCACATAACGGCAATCTCACCAATTACGACGAACTCGCCGATATGCTGACTGGTGAAGATCGCCGCCACCTGAATACCAGCTCGGACTCAGAAGTATTGCTGAACGTTTTTGCGCATGAACTGCAAAAACGTGTGAATGGCCGACCAACAGCTGAGCAGATTTTTGATGCGGTCGATGCGGTGCATTCCCGTTGCTCGGGTGGTTACGCCGTGGTTGCACTGGTTGTCGGGCATGGCATCGTCGCATTTCGCGATCCGCATGCTATTCGACCGCTGGTTATCGGCCAGCGGGAAACACATACCGGTAACGAATACATGGTCGCATCGGAGAGCGTCGCACTGGATGTGCTGCAATTTGAGCGACTCCGTGACGTCAAACCCGGTGAGGCGATATTCATCGAAAACGCGGGTGTGTTGCACACTCGCGAATATTCTGGCGAGACCAGTTACTCACCGTGTATTTTCGAATTCGTATATTTTGCGCGACCTGATTCGATCATCGACAACCTGTCTGTCTACAAAGCCCGATTGCGCATGGGTGAACAACTGGCGGGCCAGATTGTGCGTGAATGGCCGGATCATGACATTGACGTGGTCATACCAATTCCTGACACCAGCCGCACCTCGGCGGTGCAGGTTGCTTATCATCTCGGCGTCAAATACCGCGAAGGTTTTATCAAGAACCGTTACATCGGCCGGACATTCATCATGCCGGGCCAGGCCGAGCGCACGAAATCGGTACAGCACAAGCTCAACGCAATCGAACTCGAATTTCGCGGCAAGAATGTATTGCTTGTCGATGACTCCATAGTGCGTGGCACAACATCACGGCAGATTATAAAAATGGCCAGGAAAGCGGGCGCACGAAAAGTTTATTTCGCCTCGGCGGCACCGCCGGTACGCTATCCGAATGTTTATGGCATTGATATGCCAGCGACAGCGGAATTGATCGCAAGTGGCCGCACCATTGCTCAGATAGAAGAACTGATTGGCGCAGACCGATTAATTTACCTGGACCTGCATGGCCTGATTCGCTCGGTGCGACATGATAATTCAGAGATCACTGAATTCGATACATCGTGCTTTTCGGGTGAGTATGTAACCGACGGCGTTACTGAGGCCTATCTGCAGGCGTTGGAGAAAGCGCGTTCCGATGGCGCCAAATCAAAACGCCGGGCAGATATGAAACTGACTTTCTCTGACGAGGCAGCGGACGCGGACACAGCCGTCGGCATGTAAGCCCGCACTATTCATGAGCATAAAAGTCATGATTATCGATGGCCAGGCCGCCTTTCGCAGTCTGCTTATGCATCACGTCACGACGCACTGGCCGGATGCAATCATTTCCGCCTACGACCCTATTGTGGCCGGCAACCTGCCCGAGGAATTTTCCGGTGCAGGCAACGACCTGGTATTGCTCGGTAACGAACAGGGGGAGCGTGAGCCGCTGGTAACGCTGCGTCAGTTTGTCAGCAAACCCGGCTTTCCTGCAGTGATCTACTTTGGCAACGACAACAAAGCCCAGGCAATGAAACTTGGCGCGGCCGCGTATTTCCAGAGACACGCCGTGCGGCACGACGCACTCATCGTGAAGCTGGGAGATATCCTGCGCAGCCGGCGCAGAGTGTCCGCAACTGATTCGCTTTTTGTTGGCGACATGGCGACCGGTATCCACCCATTAATCAAAGGTTATCGTTTTATCAAACGCCTGGCGGTCAGCGAGCACTCGGCCGTCTACCTGGCGGAGAAAGAGTCTGCGGATATGAAAATGGTGCTCAAAGTGTTGCGCCAGGTCCCGGATTTTTCTGACGGTATTGGCGCCTTCGATCGATTCCTGCAGGAATACGAAATGATCGCGGATCTTGATCATCCGCATATCGTGAAGATCTATGATCTTGGCGTCAGCGATGACCACGCCCATATCGCCATGGAATACCTGCCAGGCGGTGATCTCAAACAAAAGATCGCGCGTGGGGTGTCACTACAGGATGCCGTCCGATACATAAAACAGATCGCCAGTGCGCTTGCCAAACTGCATTCGCTCGGCATCCTGCATCGCGACCTGAAGCCAGGCAATATCATGTTGCGGGAAAATGGCGACGTCGCGTTGATTGACTTCGGCCTGGCCAAGCGCATGCGACTGGAACAGGAGATCACAGACAGTGGCGAAATATTTGGTACACCGTATTACATGAGTCCTGAGCAGGGTCATGCGAACGATGTCGACGAACGCAGCGACATGTATAGCCTCGGCATAATTTTTTACGAAATGTTAACCGGCGAAAAACCGTTTACCGGCGACAACGCGATGGGCATTATTTTCAAGCATTCTGAAGCGCCTGTTCCCGTTTTGCCGCACCGCCTGAGCCAGTACCAGGCACTGATCAATCTGCTGTTGGCGAAAAAGCCGGAAGATCGAATGCAGAACGCTACGGAGGTGCTCGAGTGGCTGTAGAAAGTCCGCTTCCCGCCCCGATAGCCGCGTTTTTCGATACACCGACTCCTGCGGAGTGGGTCAATGAGGCCTGCCAGCGACTACCAGAGTTACTTCAGGATCATGCCAACTGCGAACTGAAGGCCGCCTCGACGGCACTCGGTTTTATCTATCGCTATCCTGAAAGAACCGCGCTTTCCAGTCGTATGTCCCGCCTGGCGAGGGAGGAGTTACGACATTTTGAACAGGTGAGGAAGTGGCTGGATGAAATGTCGGTACCGTTCGAACAGGTTTCCGCATCCCGGTATGCAGGAACGCTACGCCGTGCCGTCAGGCAGGGAGAGCCACAAAAATTAATGGACATGCTGATTGTCGGCGCAATAATTGAAGCACGCTCGTGTGAGCGATTCGCTGTGCTGGCGCCACACCTGCCAGAACGCCTGGGGCGGTTTTACGCAGGATTGCTTGCCTCTGAAGCAAGACATTTTGAGCACTACCTGAATTTTGCGCGGCAGGAATGCGCAGTGGGTGAAGCGGTGTTCAATGCGCGTTTGGCTGAGCTGAAAGAGATTGAAGCGGAGTTGATTATTTCACCGGATTCACAGTTCAGGTTTCATTCGGGCATTCCAGCGTAAGTCATCCTCATTCGCGGCTAAAGCCGCTCCCACAGACTGGCGCTAAGCGGTGGGAGTTCAAAGAGGTTGAAGCAGAACTAATTCCTTCACCGGATCGGCAGTTCAGGTTTCATTCCGAGATTCCGGTGTAAGTTATCCATATTCGCGACTAAAGCCGCTACAGATTGCGACAAACTGTGGGAGCGGCTTTAGCCGCGAATATCCTGGTCGCTGGCGACTATCTGTATGAGCTACACATCCCACGTCCGCCGCTGAATTGGACTCAATACCGGCCCATCCTCATTCCAGCGCACCATGCTGCCACGCTCAAACCAGTCGCCCAGCACTATCCGCGTACAGTCGCGCTCGTCAACCGTGAGGCTATGCACCTGCGGTCGGTGTGTATGCCCGTGCAGCATTATGCTGACATCGGCCTCGCGCAACGCCTGTTCGATAGCGCTGCTGTTCACGTCGGTAATATCCTCGCTGATTGAAGCACCATGCGCCGTGCTGGCCTCTCTCGCCCGTGCCGCAAATTCCAGGCGCTCCGCTACAGGTTTGGTAAGCATCATCGCCTGCCATTGCGGATTGCGCGTCATCTTGCGCACTT
>QNFK01000072.1 GCA_003645495.1 Gammaproteobacteria bacterium | reverse complement strand
TTGCGCCTGCGGATTGTCCTCATGCTGGTGAGTCTCAAGCAGCGTCAGGTAGGATTTGGCACGGCGTATCACCGTGCCCGGGACACCAGCTAGCGCCGCTACCTGCAATCCATAACTCTGGTTCGCCGGTCCTGCTTTTACGGCATGCAGAAATACCAGCTGACCTTTATGTTCCGTTGCATCGAGATGTACGTTTTCGCAGTCGGGCAGTTCGCCAGCCAGCGCCGTCAATTCAAAATAATGGGTGGCAAATAACGTGAACGCGCGAACATTCTCTCCCATGTGATGCGCCGCAGCCCAGGCTAGCGATAAGCCGTCATAAGTGCTCGTACCACGACCAATCTCATCCATCAGGACCAGGCTGTGTTCGGTCGCGTTATTCAGAATGGTTGCCGTTTCGGTCATCTCGACCATGAACGTCGATCGACCACCGGCTAAATCATCGGATGCGCCAATGCGCGTGAATATTCTATCGATCGGGCCGATCCGCAAATGCTCCGCCGGCACGAAGCTGCCGATGTGAGCAAGTATCGCGATTAGCGCGGCTTGCCTCATATAAGTGGACTTGCCGCCCATGTTTGGCCCGGTAATCACCAGTAATTTTCGTTGCTCATTCAAATCAAGATCATTGGCGACAAATGGTGTCTCAATCACTTGCTCAACGACCAGGTGACGCCCGCCGCGAATTTCAAAACATGGTTGGTTGACGATTTCAGGCTGGCAGAGATTTAAGGTTTCGGCGCGTTCTGCAAAACAAACTAATACATCCAGTTCTGCAAGCCCGGCAGCAGTAGCCTGCATCTCGGGCAGTACCTCCAGCAGCGACTCAATCAGCTGCTCGTACAAATATTTTTCACGACTCAACGCTCGTTCACGCGCACTCAACACCTTATCTTCAAATTCTTTGAGTTCCGGCGTGATGTAGCGCTCGGCACCTTTTAAGGTTTGCCGCCTGACATAGTCCGCCGGTGCTTTGTCGGCCTGCCCCTTACTAATTTCTATGAAATAACCATGCACCCGGTTGTAACCGAGCTTAAGTGTCGCAATCCCGGTTCGTTCCTTTTCACGTTTTTCGAGATCGAGCAGGTATTGATCTGCGTTGCTGGCAATCGATCTCAATTCATCCAGCTCGTCGTCAAATCCTTCAGCAATAACACCACCATCGCGTATCAGCATCGGCGGATTATCAACCAGCGCTTTCTGCAATAGTTCTTTTTGCCGTGGATGCCCCTGAATTTGCGCGCGGAGCGAGATCAGTAATGGCGAGTCGATATCTGCAATGGCACCCCTTGCTTCGGGCAAGCGTGAAATGGCCTGTAGCAGTTGTCGCAGGTCGCGTGGTCGCGCAGAGCGCAGAGCAATGCGCGACAGAATTCTCTCGACGTCACCAACTCCGTGCAGTGCTGTTTGCAATGGTTCAACCAGTCGTTCCAGGGTCAGCGTCTGCACGGCCTGGTAACGACCGCGCAACGTAGTCACATCCCGCAGCGGTCGTTGAATCCATCTCTTCAGCAAGCGGCTGCCCATCGGACTCTGGCAGTGGTCCATCACGCCAGCAAGCGTAAGCTCGTGATGACCGGTGAGACTTTCTTCAAGCTCGAGGTTACGGCGTGTTGGCCCGTCCATCACCAGGGCATCAGCTAATTGTTCAACAGTTATTGACGTCAGGTGTGGCAGCGCAGTTTTTTGCGTGTCATTGACGTATTGCAGCAGCGCTCCCGCAGCCGCCGAACCCAGTGGAAAATCTTCGCAACCGAAACCGCTGAGGTCCCTGGTCTGGAATTGCGAACAGAGGAGGCGCGTTGCGCTATCAAGATCGAAGTGCCATGGCGGTCTTCCGGTAACGCGGATACTGTCACGAAATTCCTGCCTGGCATCCTGCTCCTCATCGACGATGATTTCCGCGGGTCGAAGGCGCTCGATCTCACCAGCCAGTGCATCGCTGCCTGTAACCTCTGTCAGGCGGAAGCGGCCGCCGGCAAGATCCAGCCAGGCCAGGCCGAAGCGATCCTGCTCCTGTATGACAGCAGCAACCAGGTTGTCCCGGGACTCGGCCAGTAGTGCTTCGTCTGTCAATGTGCCGGGCGTAACGACGCGCATGACTTTGCGTTCAACCGGACCTTTGCTGGTTGCCGGATCACCAACTTGTTCGCAAATCGCTACCGACTCACCTTTCCTGACCAGTTTCGCCAGGTAACCTTCAATAGCGTGATACGGAACGCCAGCCATCGGTATGGCATTGCCTCCCGATTTGCCCCTGGCGGTCAGTGTGATGTCGAGCAGCTTCGCAGCGCGCCGCGCATCGTCAAAAAACAGTTCGTAGAAATCCCCCATGCGGTAGAAGACCAGCATGTCCGGGTAATCACCCTTGATGCGCAGGTACTGCTGCATCATCGGAGTATGAATTTGAGAAACCTTGCTGCTCATTATCTGTTTATTGTTATTTTGGGTATTGCCGAAGGCGAGACAGGCAGTCCATGCTAGCCTTTGCCAAATGCGAAGTCGATGCCCCTGAACGAGAGTCCTCCAGTCACTCCGATGAAGATCGTACACGTAGAAACCGGACGCCATCTCTATGGCGGAGCACAGCAGGTATTGTGGCTACTGGAGGGCCTTGCAGCCCGCGATGTTGAAGGACTGCTGGTTTGCCCGCCGGGATCTGGCCTCGACAAAATGGCGCGTGAAAGGGGCGTGCGGGTTATCAACCTGCCTTGTAGTGGCGACTTCGATCTCAAATTCGCCTGGCGACTGCGGCAGCTGCTGATCGCAGAGACGCCTGATGTTGTGCATTGCCACAGCCGGCGTGGCGCTGACTTTCTCGGCGGTCAGGCGGCCCGCATGGCGGGGATTCCGGCCATCATTTCCAGGCGCGTCGACAATCCGGAAGCATCATTTTTCGCAAAGCTCCGTTATCGACCGTTTCAGCGCATCATCGCGATTTCTGAAAATGTTGCGCTATCCCTGCATGACAGTGGCTTGAATCCGGACCGTGTGACCATTATCAGGAGCGCAGTGAATGTTGACGACATCAACCTGACTCCCGACTGCGAAGCATTCCGTGAAGCGTTCGATATCGACCCGGGCGACTTTGCGATTGCAATGGTTGCGCAACTGATTCCCCGTAAAGGACATCGCTTCCTGTTTGATGTTATTCCGAACCTGCGTGACACCCACCCCGGAATCAGAGTTGTCGTTTTCGGTAGCGGCAGCGGCGAGGCGGACCTGCGCGCCCTGGCCGCACAACTGAATCTGGGCGGTACCGTGCAGTTCGCTGGCTTCCGGGAAGACCTGGACAGCTATCTGGGCTGCTTCGACCTGTTGGTCCATCCGGCAACCCAGGAGGGTCTCGGCGTTGCCATGTTAAAGGCCGCAGCTGCCGCCGTGCCGGTGGTAGCATTCGATGTCGCCGGGGCCAGGGAAGCCGTAATTCATGGTCAAACCGGCGTGCTCGTTGAACCAGGAGACGTACGCACGTTACAAAAGGCGATAGCGCTGATGATCGAGGAGCCGGACATGTGCCAGGAGTTGGGCGAAGCAGGGCGGCAACGCATGCAGGATGAATTTTCCGTCGGCACAATGGTAGAAAGTCACATTGAAATGTACGAATCATTATTGAATGACTGACAGTGACCCGATTTCCGTTCTCGCTGCGGCACTGGTCAGCGAATTAATCACTGCCGGCAAGTGTATGTCGACCGCAGAGTCCTGTACGGGTGGCTGGATAGCCAAGTCACTGACAGATATCAGCGGTAGTTCACAGTGTTTCGGTTACGGTGTTGTCAGCTACTCGAATGGCGCCAAAGAGTTGATGCTCGGCGTTGCTGCCGCAACAATAAACGAACATGGAGCGGTGAGCGAAGCGGTAGTCAGGGAGATGGCAACAGGCGTACTCAACCTCAGTGGTGCGGATTTCTCCGTTGCAGTTAGCGGAGTTGCGGGCCCCGACGGCGGCACTGACGAAAAACCTGTCGGCACTGTCTGGTTCGGCTGGGCAATGCGCGCAGGGCAGAAGATAACGGTCAAAGCCGAGCAGCACAATTTGCAAGGTGATCGCGCTGCAATTCGCTCAGGTACTGTCATACTGGCGCTACAGGGAATAAGGGAGATGCTCGTAAACGGTGGCTGACAAAACACTTTTTTTCGCACTATGGCCCTCGGAGCGACAACGTGAGTTGCTGCGAGACACCATCAATCCGGTGCTGACAACGGTTGAGGGCACCGCGGTCGATCGCAGGAACTGGCATATCACACTGGTCTATGTCGGCACATTTCCCGAGGAACGCATACCGGGCCTGTTGGCTGCGGTCGATATTATCGAGCCAGGTAATATCAGGCTGAGATTTGATCGCCTGACCTTCTGGCAACGCCCCAAGATCGCCTGCCTGGATGTAATGACGATCCCACCCGAGCTGGATCGCCTTGTAAGATCGATCGAGCAGGCCCTTTTGCCATTCGGCTACACGCCACAAGAGCGCACCTATCGACCCCACATTACGGCGGCCAGAAAAGTCCGGACATTTCCACCAGTCCGCCTCACGCGCGCAGTCGAGCTACAGTGGTCCGACTTTGAACTCGTGGAATCAATCTCAATCCGGGGTGATGTGCAGTACCGCGTGCTGAAACAATAACTTCGGTGCAATTCTTAATACAAAGGCGAGTTTTGCAAGTTCGCAGCACCTGTCCTGCCCGGCGATTTGTGAAATAATCGCCGTTACTCTTTTTACCTACATGATGGCGTCAAATAATGGATGAAAATCGCAAAAAGGCACTCGCTGCCGCTCTTGGCCAGATAGAAAAACAGTTTGGCAAAGGTTCTGTAATGCGTCTCGGTGATGCCGGGACTGCCAAAGGAATGGACACAGTATCGACCGGCTCTATTGGTCTTGATGTGGCGCTGGGTATAGGCGGGCTGCCGCGAGGCCGGGTCGTTGAGATCTACGGGCCAGAGTCATCCGGTAAAACGACGCTGACACTGCAGGTCGTGGCCGAAGCACAAAAGTTGGGCGGGGTTGCCGCATTCGTTGATGCTGAGCACGCGCTTGATCCGGCCTATGCCGAAAAACTCGGCGTCAATGTAGACGAGTTACTCGTCTCGCAGCCGGATACCGGGGAACAGGCGTTGGAAATCACCGACATGCTGGTTCGCTCTGGTGCGGTTGATGTCATCGTCATTGACTCGGTTGCTGCATTGACGCCGAAAGCTGAAATCGAGGGCGAAATGGGTGATTCACACATGGGCCTGCAAGCTCGTCTCATGTCACAGGCGCTGCGCAAGCTGACCGGCAACATCAAACGCTCGAATACAATGGTGATCTTCATCAACCAGATTCGCATGAAGATCGGTGTCATGTTTGGCAGCCCGGAAACCACGACCGGCGGCAACGCACTGAAATTCTATGCGTCGGTTCGTCTCGACATCCGCCGTATTGGCGCGATCAAGAAAGGTGACGAGATAATCGGCAACCAGACCCGCGTGAAGGTCGTCAAAAACAAGGTCTCGCCGCCGTTCAAAATGGCGGAATTCGAGATTCTGTACGGCTTCGGCATCTCCAGGGAGGGTGAACTCATCGACCATGGTGTGGAGCAGGGCATTGTTGACAAAGCCGGTTCCTGGTACAGCTATGGCAAAGACCGCATTGGCCAGGGCAAGGAAAATGTCCGCGAGTACCTGAAGGCGCATCCTGATACTGCAGCTGAAATCGAAGCAAAAATTCGTGCGAAGCTGTTGCCGGATCCCAACGCAACAGAAGCAGCACCAGACAGTGCGGAAGAAGACGAGGCTGTTGCGAAACAGGCTTAGCTCGTGTCGTGAGTGAAGCTAAATCGATTAACGAAATGGAGTCAGACCTCTTCCTGCCGGAAGAGGTCGATCGTTTCTCCAATCCCGTTGAGGCACGCAAGAAGGCCATGGATTACCTGGCCAGGCGCGAATACGGCCGCCTGGAGCTTAACAGGAAGCTCTCACAGTTCGGATTTGAGCCTGACGTCGCTGCGAGTGCCGTCGATCAACTGCACGACGATGGTCTGCAGGACGACCGCCGTTTTGCAGAGAGTTTCCTCCAGTCGCGCATCAGTCAGGGCAAGGGGCCTGTTCGTACACGGCTCGATCTCGGGGAGCGCGGCCTCGATGACGCATTGATTGAGGACGTGCTGGATGATTCCGCAGCGAACTGGGTGGAACTGGCGACCGAAGTCCGCCTGAAGAAATTCGGCCCAGCCGAGCCCCGGGACTTCAAGGAGAAAGCACGCCAGATGCGCTTCCTGCAATACCGCGGCTTCGAGCAGGACCACATCCAGGCGGCCCTCGCCACGCATGGTGATGACTAGCAGTTACCTATAAACTAGCGCCTTTCAAGGACTCACCCCCAAGCAAAACGAAGACTGTAGGAGCCCGCCGTACGATAGAATCGTTTCCTCAATTCTCGAGAAAATTGTTCTATCGGCACGGGCGATTCCACAATGACGAAACCCAAGACCAGCAACGACCTGCGCCGCGCCTTCCTGGACTTCTTCCACGAACGTGGCCACGAAATCGTCCCGAGCTCACCGCTCGTGCCGGGCAACGATCCGACGTTGCTTTTCACCAATGCCGGCATGGTGCAGTTCAAAGACGTATTTCTTGGCGAGGACAAGCGCAAATACAACAGGGCTGTGTCCGCACAGCGATGCGTACGAGCTGGCGGCAAACACAATGACCTGGAAAACGTCGGCTACACCGCCAGGCACCACACTTTCTTCGAGATGCTCGGCAATTTCAGTTTTGGCGACTACTTCAAGGAAGAAGGCATAAAACTCGCCTGGGAATTCCTGACAGAGACGCTGGGTTTGCCCGCCGAAAAACTCTGGGTAACAGTGTTCGAGGAAGATGACGAAGCGGCGGACATCTGGCTCAAGACCATGAAAGTGGACCCGGATCGCTTTTCGCGCTTGGGTGCCAAAGACAACTTCTGGGCCATGGGTGATACCGGCCCGTGTGGACCCTGCAGTGAAATTTTTTACGATCACGGCCCGGACGTCGCCGGCGGACCGCCAGGATCACCGGAAGAGGACGGTGATCGTTACGTCGAGATTTGGAATCTCGTCTTCATGCAGTTTGACCGCTCTGCCAGCGGCGAGATGGTGCCGCTGCCCAAACCATCGGTAGACACCGGCATGGGACTAGAGCGAGTTGCCGCAGTTATGCAGGGTGTGCACAGTAATTACGAAATTGACCTGTTTGCCAACCTGATAGATGCCACGGCAAAACTGATCGGCGTCAAGAACGATGGCTCAAGTTCACTAAACGTGATTGTCGATCATATTCGCGCCTGCTCATTCCTGATCGTCGATGGCGTGTTGCCGGGAAATGAAGGTCGGGGATATGTCTTAAGAAGAATAATTCGTCGCGCCATACGGCACGGCAAAAAACTCGGCGTAAACGAAACATTTTTTCACAAACTCGTTGCACCACTGTGCGAGGAGATGGGCGACGCTTATCCGGAACTGGTCAAAGCCAAAGCACACGTCGAGAAAGTCCTCGAAAAGGAAGAACATCGATTAGCAGAAACGCTTGACCAGGGAATGGAAATTCTCGAGTCCGCGATAAGTAAACTCAAAGGCAAAGAAATTCCGGGAGAAGTCGTATTCAAGCTCTACGATACAT
>QNFK01000071.1 GCA_003645495.1 Gammaproteobacteria bacterium | reverse complement strand
ACGATGGTGCAACCGAGGGTCTGTGCGCAGTATTTGGCCAATCGCTATATATCGACTGGATCGATCCAGGCTGGATCGACGATTTTTACAAGCTCTCGGGAAATGAATTGACCGGAGATGATGGCAACGGCCCGATTCGGTTCATAAAAGTAGAGTGATATTTACGCACAAGATGCCATGATTTGGCCCTGTCGGGTAAAAGAATAACAGGCTAGAGTGTCGGCACTTTTTTATTGCGCATCGGTATACTCCCCGAATGACGAAAACCGCCAAAAGCATTCTCAGCGACGTATTCGGCTATACGGAGTTTCGCGGTCACCAGGAGGAAGTCATTGCGGCCGCAATGGCCGGTCGGGACTCCCTGGTGCTACAACCCACCGGCGGTGGCAAGTCACTGTGCTATCAGATCCCGGCATTACTTGGCGATGGTCTTGTGCTCGTGGTTTCACCACTCATTGCCTTGATGCAGGACCAGGTCACGGCGCTCGAGCAATTCGGCATCGATGCCGCCTATCTGAATTCCACGTTGACGAGTGCCGCACAACGCGAGGTGATCGAACGCCTGCGCAATGGCCAGCTGCAGCTCTTGTATGTAGCGCCGGAGCGCCTTATGCAAGTGCGTACGCTGGAGCAGCTAAAGACCTGCAACGTAGTGCTCATTGCAATCGATGAGGCGCATTGTGTGTCCCAGTGGGGCCATGATTTTCGTGTGGACTATTTGTCACTAGGTGAGCTCGCGAGGCATTTTCCTGGCGTGCCGCGCATGGCGCTGACGGCGACAGCGACGGCACAAGCTCGTTCCGAGATTGTAGAGCGACTCGAGCTGGTTGATGCTGAACATTTCGTCGCCGGATTCGATCGACCTAACATCCGCTATCTCGTACAAAGCAAACTCGATGCGAAACGCCAGCTGCTTGACTTCTTGTCAGATCACCAGGGCGATGCTGGCATCGTTTACTGTATGTCGCGCAAGAAAACAGAAGCGACCGCAGAATGGCTGATCGCCAAAGGCTTCGACGCGCTGCCTTATCACGCGGGTCTCGATGCCGCGACGCGAGCCAGGCACCAGGGACGGTTCCTGAGTGACGATGGCGTGGTAATCGTTGCCACTATCGCTTTTGGCATGGGTATCGACAAACCGGACGTACGTTTCATCGCCCACCTGGACCTGCCCAAGAGTATGGAGTCGTACTACCAGGAAACGGGTCGCGCAGGTCGTGACGGATTACCCGCAAACGCCTGGATGGTGTATGGATTGCAGGACGTCGTGCGACTTCGGCAAATGGTGGATGCATCCACTGCAGATGAGATGCATAAGCGCAGGCAACGTGTGAATCTCGATGACCTGCTGGGCTGGTGCGAGGTAACCGAGTGCAGACGCCGGTCATTACTCGCCTACTTTGGTGATGTACTGGATGAGGATTGCGGCAACTGTGACATTTGCCTGACTCCGCCTGATGTGTTCGACGGCACGGAGGTGGCGCAGAAAATTCTTTCAACCGTGTACCGCACGGGCCAGCGTTTTGGTGCAATGCATGTCATCGATGTGCTGATGGGTAAGGACACTGACAAAGTCCGCCAGCATGGGCATGAGTCATTGAGTGTGTACGGTATTGGCAGTGAGCTTGGGCAGCAGCAATGGCGCTCAATATTGCGCCAGCTCGTGGTACTCGGGTTTTTGTCAGTGGACACAGCCGGATACGGAGCAATTCAACTAACCGAGAAGAGTCGACCATTATTACGCGGTGAGGTTGAACTGCCATTGCGCCGCGACTTCCTGATTGTGCGCAAGGCGAAAACCAGGAAAGCGGAAAGAAAAGTTATCATTGTCGATGCACAAGACAATGATCTGTGGGAGGCGTTACGCGATTGTCGCAAGCGTATCGCAGATGATAAAAATGTGCCGCCCTACGTTATTTTCCACGATGCGACGCTAATGCAAATGGCGGCAGACAAGCCACAGACTTCCGATGCGTTCTTGCAGATTTCCGGCGTCGGGCAGACCAAGCTTGAACGTTACGGGCCCGCGTTTCTGGAGGTGGTTCGCCTGGCGGAAGCTTGAATTTCGCCAGTTCGCGAGAGCCAAATCTGATGGTATATCGGTTTGCTACGAGGCAGCCCTCGCCCACATGTGGCCATCGAAACCACCGAAAAGAACAGACGTCAATGCGAGGAGCGAAGCGACGCGGCAACCTCTACCAGATTGTAGTAGTGCAGAACGAAGCCGCGCGACAGCGTCGGGAGATTGCCACGCCCTCCGGGCTCGCAATGACGTCGGTGCTATCCGGCCGCTTAGTTCAGGCATTGCCTTACAGCGCCTGTACGATCAAGTCTGATTTATCACAACTACGACTAATTGACGGGTTTCTGGCGATCATCAACCTCGATCTCCGGAACTACAGGCTGGGTAGCATCAAGAAACAGTGCGCGCGCGATTTTCATTGATCGTGCATCAGGATTGATTGCCTCACCTTTGAGGAGCGCACTTTCGGCTTTGTCATACTGTTTTGTATTGATATAGATAAGCGCCTTGCTGTTGTATGCCCGCCAACTCTTGTCGTTTCGCACCAGAAGCACGTCGCAATATTTTAGCGCCCTTTCGTAATCTCCCAAATTCGCATAGCCGGCACACAAGTTACTTAGTGCGATCTCTTCTTCTCTTTTGCCATTGGCTACCCGGAGTCCAAGCAAGGTAAGTTCGATACCCTTTTCGTCGTGGCCGGCGATCATCTGCCGCGCGCCTTCGGCCAGGTTCGGGTTACTGTCTCCTACGATAATCCGTTGATCGCTTGCCCAACAGGTTGACCCAAGGAAAATGGTGGTCAAAAGAGCGAGTCGTACGATCATGTCATCGAGCTCCGGAATAGGCCTGATTTTAGCCTATTTTTGGACGTGGTCCGTCGTTGCTGGACGAACGTTGCAAGTTGTCGTGACACCACCAATAAAATCAGAGGCTTCTGGACTGGTGGTCGGCTGATTGCCCTGATTACCTGTATGAATTTCCGCTATTCGGTATCTTCCAGCTTTTCGCTGGCCTCCATCCAGTCCCACTCCAGGGTGTCAATCGTGGACTTAATTGCTGTCTGTTCTTTGATGAGTTCAGTTAGCTCAGACTTGCGCTCCGGGTCCTTGTAGATGGCTTCGTCAGTGAGGCGCTTGTCCAATGAATCCAGGGATGTCCGGTTGGCAGTCAATTGCTTTTCAATTTCCCGCACCTTGTCGAGCATCGGTTTCAAGCGCTGACGACGTTGCGCTTCCTGCTGACGAAGCTGCTTCTTGCTGAGTTGTTTGCCGGAGCTGCTGGTGTCTGTCTCGGCAACATCAGGTTGCCCTTCACTAAGCTGTTGCTCCTTCAACCAGGCAGGATACTCGTCCAGGCTGCGATTGAAGCGATCGACAATGCCGTCGTGCACGATCAAAAGCTCGTCACAAACACTACGCAGCAGGTGTCGGTCGTGAGAAATAACGACTAGCGCACCACTATATTCGATCAGAGCAACACTCAGAGCCTGGCGCATCTCCAGATCGAGGTGATTCGTTGGCTCATCAAGCAGCAGTAGATTCGGTTGCTGTCGGATTATAAGCGCCAACACAAGACGAGCTTTTTCGCCGCCGGAAAACGGTGCCACCGGTTCGAATATTCTCTCACCGCTGAAGCCGAACCGTCCCAAATAGTTGCGTTGCTCTGACTCACGATCATCGGGAGCGTATCGTCGCAGATGATCAATTGGGCTCTGTTCCGGGATTAGCAGGTCGAGCTGGTGCTGCGCGAAGTAGCCGATCCTGGTGTCCTTGCTGAGCAACCGCTCGCCAGATAGCAGGGTGCTGCCATCAGCCAGTGCTTTTACCAGGGTAGATTTGCCAGCGCCGTTGACGCCAAGCAGTCCAACCCGGTCGCCGGCAGCAAGATTCAGCTTTATATTGCTGAGTACAGGCCCTTGTTCGCTTCCGGCATAGCCCACCGCGACATCGGTTAACGTCAGGAGATTCCGCGGTTGTTTTTTTGGTTCGATAAAATGAAAACGAAACGGAGAATCAACATGTGCCGGCGCAATTAATGTCATGCGTTCCAGCATTTTCAGGCGGCTTTGTGCCTGCCGCGCTTTGGAAGCTTTGTAACGAAAACGATCCACGTATCCCTGTATATGTTTGATCTCTTTTTGCTGGCGTGTGTACATGGATTGTTGTTGTGCAAGTTGCTCGGCGCGCTGTGCTTCAAACTGGCTGTAGTTGCCAGTGAAAATGCGTATTGCCTGATGTTCGATGTGTGCGATGCGTGTACAGACTTCATCCAGAAAATCACGGTCATGCGAAATGACCAGCAGAATTCCCTCGTAACGCTTTAGCCAGCGCTCCAGCCACAAGATTGCAGGAAGATCGAGATGATTGGTTGGCTCGTCGAGTAGCAGAATGTCCGAGCGGCACATGAGCGCACGGGCCAGGTTGAGGCGCATTCGCCAACCGCCGGAGAATTCTCTTACCGGCTTATGAATCGCGTCACCGACAAAACCCAGGCCGTGCAGAAGTTTTGCAGCGCGGGCCTCGGCGGTGAAGCCATCGATGTGCTCCATCCGTTCGTAAAGGGTATGCAGACCGGCACTATGTTCCTCGCCGCTTGATTCCGCTTTGGCAATTGCAGTCTCGACTTCGCGTAACTCGCTGTCACCATCCATCACGTAGTCAAGGCCCGAGGCAGTGCTGTTCGGGCTTTCCTGGGCAACATGCGCGAACTGGTCTTTCGGGTTAATTCCAAGCTCACCATCATCAGCTTCAAGTTCACCCAGCAGCATGGCGAACAGGGACGACTTGCCACTGCCATTGGCGCCGATCAGGCCCATCCGTTGCCCGGCATGCGCCTGGAAACTGACGTTTTCGATCAGCAACTTGCGCCCACGGCGAATGGCTATTTTTTTAAGGCTTAACACGGTTCAGCAATCTTATATTGAATTGATGGGGCGCGATTATAACCATTCATCCGGATGTGATCGGGCCAATTTCATGCATTATGACGGTTACTGGTATTCGCCAGTTACATACTCAATCGGTGCGGACACGTGATACATTTCATTGCTTGTAATGTCTGTAGCTCACAACCACAGGACTGTTATGGCAGATATTGAGACTGCGATTCGCCTTGTCATTATCGGGCAGGAGTTCCTGATTGCTTCGTTGTTGTTGCTGGGCAGCGGTGAGCGAAGCGTCCGGATTGCTGCGGCGTTGCTCGCCGTTAGCGTTGCGGGATACCTGTACAATTCCGACCTTGTACTCCGCGAGTCGGTGCCTGCACTGCTGCCACTGGTCACGTTCTTTGCAATCGCGGTGCCGTTTTGTCTATGGATGTTTGCACGGGCATTGTTCGAAGCAGCATGGCCAAGACCCTGGATTACGGTTGTTGTTCTGGCGCTCGCCGCGGTGTCCACGTTCATTTTCACGGGTCAGGATTTCATAAACAATACCCTGGTTCGAGGATTGGATATCCTGTGGCATATCGTCGGCCTGGTGATTGTTATCCACGCATTATGGTTAGCGGCGGCTGGCCGGCCTGATGACCTGTTAGAGATTCGCCGGCGTTTCAGAACTGTTTTTGTCGTTCTGGTGGCAATCCAGGTTACAGCTGTTCTTGTGGTCGAGCTGATGATTGGTCCCTCCATACCGTCGGGCTGGCTCACGTTGATCAATGTCATTTTTATTGCTGGCCTGACCATGGGTCTGGCAGTTATGTTATTCCGACTGGACCCTGTATTTTTTGCCAGCGTAGCTGCGCCGGTTCCGGTCGGACAGGAGCAGCAGGAAAAGGGCCTGGGCGCAGCCGACCGCGTACTGCATCAGAAGTTAATGACATCAATGAGTGAAGGTGGGTATCGTAAATCCGGCCTTACGATTAGTACTCTTGCTGTAGAGCTCGGTTTCCCGGAGCATCAGGTCAGGCGTTTGATTAACCGCCATCTTGGCTTCCGAAATTTCTCTACGTTCTTGAACAGCTATCGCATTGAGGAGGCGAAATTGCGACTTGGTCAGGCGGACTATGCAAGGACGCCGGTACTGACCATTGCGCTCGATCTCGGCTATGGCTCACTAGGACCATTTAATCGCGCCTTCAAAACAGCGACTGGTATGACACCGACCAGCTATCGGGAGCGAGAGATCCCGGCTGGCAACGCCAATTCTGAAAAAAGCTGACTATTTTCGAAAATGACCAACATTCGCCGGTATCGGCGAGATTTGATTGCAGCAGCTGGCCTAAAGTTGTCTTCGGTTTCAACATTCCGGAGTACGATTCATGGGTTTCTTATCTGTCTTTCCAGTTGCATTGCTCGAGACCTGGCTTGTCATTTTCGCCTCGGACTTATTTCGCTACCTGATAGCTGCCGGCGTCCTCGCATCTTTCCTGGCGGTTTTCTCAGGTCAGCTGGAACGTCGGCGTATCCAGTCGCGGCGGCCAAAGCGCTCTGACGTAAGCAGGGAAATTTCCTTTTCCCTTGGCACCGTTGTCATTTTTTCACTGATCGGCTTTGCCGTTCATACTGGAAGCCAGTACGGCATATTCAGGATCTACAGCGGAAATCTACCGTCAGCAACGATACTTCTCCTGGAGTTCGCTGCAATCGTAATTATTCACGATGCGTATTTTTACTGAGCACACAGGGCAATGCACCATCGCAAGCTGTTCCGTTTCTTTCATCGTATTCATCACAAGTCACACACGCCAACACCGTGGGCGGCCTATTCATTCGCACCACCAGAGGCGGTGGTTGAGGCGGGTGTTCTGCCGCTGGTCGCGCTTGTACTTCCAATGCACGAGCTGACGGCATTCTTGTTCGTGACGCACATGATCATACGCAACGTGATTGGACATGCCGGTATCGAATTGTTTCCAAAGTGGTGGTTGCGCGTCCCGCTCTTGCGGTGGATTACGACCACTACGCATCATGATTTACATCACTCAACAGCCCGTTACAACTATGGACTGTATTTCACCTGGTGGGACCGGCTATTTTCGACTGAACACCCGGAGTATCGCAGTCGTTTCGAGGCCGTGACTACGGGGCGATGCACCACCAATAAAGACCTGAATGAAATTCCATTTTTCCAAAACGACAGGAGTACTTGAAATGAACAATCGACAACCATTTTTGGCAGTGACAGCAGCGATAGCACTACTTACCGTCGGCGCATCAGCCGCAGCATCCGGAAACGGAGAGGTTAAATTCGACCGTGAGGTTGAATCCTGTATCAGTGAAGTGATCGATCAGGCAAATCTTGACGACGCAATCCGCGTGCGACATTTGATCGTCAATGTAAAGAATTCCACTAGTGGGTACGTATTTAAGATCAACACATCCATTTTTGTGGAAGCCGACGACAAAGCGATCAGGGAGTACGCTTCTTACTGTGTTGCGAAAGGCGATGACAAGCCCGTCAAGTTCAGAATCGATAAGGTATCCGGGTAAGACAATCAATAGTGCCGACGTGGCTTCGTTGCGGATTATCCGTTTATTAAAGAGTCATTGTCGGCATTATTTACCGGGAGTTTTTTTCGGCTGGCCCTTAAGCAGCCTGACACGAAATGACCGACCTTTCAGTTTTCCTTCGGTCAGTTTTCTGAGCGCTTGTTTGACTGCATTTCCCCGAACAGCAACATATGAACGATTGTCGAAGATATTTATCTTGCCAACCTGTGCTCCTGTAATGCCATT
>QNFK01000070.1 GCA_003645495.1 Gammaproteobacteria bacterium | reverse complement strand
TGGGTCCTGACAAGTATGCACTCCTCGTATTTGCCGTCCATACAGTTGCAACATGGAAGAGGTTGGCCAAAGGCTTGTTCTACGGTGCTGTCGAGGTCGTCGTTATCGCCCGCTGGGCGGGCTCCTACAAATCTAATTAGCAACTGTAGGAGCCCGCCCAGCGGGCGATCAATGTTGATTTTCCGCACCGGCCTGAAACTTACGCAATGCCAACAAACTCGACCCCCCTCGATTTTTTGCTATTGTGCAGGTTCGCTGGAACGCGACGCCGTAGACAGAGGTTTTGATAAGTGAAGACCGAATATTTCGACGTTGTCATCGTTGGCGCAGGACTGTCCGGCATCGGTGCTGCATACCACCTGCAGGACATGTGCCCGGGCAAAAGCTACGTGATCCTGGAGGGCCGCGATTCGATGGGCGGAACCTGGGACATCTTCCGTTATCCGGGAATCCGTTCGGATAGCGACATGTACACGCTCGGCTATAACTTCAAACCCTGGGTCGAATCGAAAGCCATCGCGGATGGACCATCGATCCTGAAGTACATCAGGGAAACAGCGGCCCAGAATGATATTGGCAAGAATATTCGCTATGGCCACCAGGTCAAAAAGGCAATGTGGTCGAGCAGCGACGCCGCATGGACGATAGAAGCGCAATGTAAGGGAAACGCTGAAACCACCGCAATTCGTTGCAACTCGATCCTGATGTGCTCAGGCTATTACAGCTACGAGGGCGGCCACACACCGGAGTTCAGTGGCCGTGAGCGTTTTGGTGGCGAAGTCATCCACCCGCAACAGTGGCCGGAAAAACTCGACTATCACGACAAACAGATCGTCGTAATTGGCTCCGGTGCAACCGCCGTCACGCTGATTCCCGAACTTGCCGATGAAGCACGCCACGTCGTCATGTTGCAGCGTTCGCCAACCTACATGGTCTCCGCTCCGGACGAAGACTGGATCGCGAATTTCCTGCGCAAGATACTGCCGCAGAAGACTGCCTATGCCATCACGCGATGGAAAAATATTCGTTTTCAACAGATGGTCTATCGGCGCACGCGAACTGCACCCGAAAAGGTCAAAAAACAATTGCTCAAGATGCTGCGTAAGGAGCTCAGGTCTGACTACGATATCGAAAAGCACTTCACGCCGAGTTACGAACCCTGGGACCAACGCCTTTGCCTCGTGCCAAACAGCGATTTTTTCGAAGCGATAAATTCACGTAAGGCATCAATCGTCACCGACCATATCGACACCTTTACTGAAAAAGGAATCTTGCTCAAATCGGGTGAAGAGCTTGACGCCGATATTATTGTCACGGCGACAGGCCTCGACCTGCTTGTGCTTGGCGGCATTGAGATTATTGTCGATGGCGAGACTGTCGATATTTCCAAAACATTCAGCTACAAGGCGATGATGTTCTCGGGTGTGCCCAATCTCGTATCAACCTTCGGCTACATCAATGCGTCGTGGACACTGCGCGCCGATCTTACGGCAGAGTATTTCTGCCGTTTGATTAATCACATGGATGCAACTGGATATAGTCAATGCACACCACGTCTCGGCGATCAGGACACAAATATGCCGGAACGAGACTGGATAACTGCATTTTCATCCGGCTATATGCAACGAGCTATGCACATGCTGCCGAAGCAGGGCGATCGGGAGCCCTGGCTTAACACCCAGAACTACGATCTCGACAGGAAACTGATCCGCGGCGAAGCGATTGATGACGGTGTTTTGGCCTTCAGTAATCCGCAGCAGGGCTCGATGGAACAGGAAACAGGCAATGTTGAAAGCAACACCGCGTAATTGAACACTTGCTGCCAGGCACAAATATCAGGTGTAACGGAGCTTAAGCTCAGTCAGACCGCGCTAAAAGGACAGGACCTAGTGAAAACGAAATTTTCTGCCATCATGTTGATCTTTATCGTTTCTGTCTCAGGGTGTGCATCGACCGGGTCTGCTACAGATTCGGGTGCCGACAGTACCTGTTTCAATATTCGCGAGATAAAAAACTGGAGTTCGATCGACAACATGCACCTGTATGTTGAGGGGATCGGATCGGACAATAATTATTTGTTTACCATGTTTTCGTCGTGCTACGGAATACGTTCTGCCCAGGTAATCGCACTGTCAAACCAGATGAGCCGAGTCTGCTCGAATGACTTCGGCAAGGTGACCTACAAGGATGGTGGGCGGCGAATGAGCTGTAATATTAAAAACGTCCAGCAGGTTGCCGACAAAGAAGACGCAGAGGGCATTGTCGAGGCCAAAAGTGATAATAGATAAGCAACAGTAATCCACTGTAAGATCACTCCTGCCCGGGTTTGGATTGCTAGCGCCACTATCAGTGAGGAGCTATTTCATGAAAACAATTAGAACTAACGTTTCATTGGTCGCATTCATTGCAGTCTTTTCGGTCAATGTGTATGCGGAAGAACTTCCGTTGTTCGCTTCAGATGACGTCATCGACATTGTCTTTGAAGCGCCAATGACCACGATCGTCAAAAATGCCGAGAAGCGCCCGGAAGTCGAGGGCATCATGCGCTACACCGAAGATGATGGCCGGGCAATGACGCTCAACCTGAAAATGACCACGCGTGGCAAGTCCAGGTTGAAGTATTGCCGGTTTCCGCCGCTGAAGATTGATCTCAAGAAAGGCGAAACCAAGGGGACGATCTTTGCCGGCCAAAACAAACTGAAAGTCGTAACTCGTTGTCGTGCAGGCGACAAATATGAGCGCTATTTGTTGCAGGAATTCAGTATCTATGGTGCATTCAATGTGCTGACCGACCGCTCATTCCGGGTGCGTACGCTGAATGTCACCTATGTTGACACCAGCGGCAAGCGTGACGATGAAACACATTCCTCGTATTTCATCGAGACCGACAAAGAAGTTGCAGCACGCTACGGAATGGAGCAGCGGGATGCCGAAAAAATCCAATTCTCAAAACTTGATCCAGCCCACGCGAGTAAGCTTTCACTATTTCAATACCTGATCGGCAATACTGACTGGTCAATGACGGCGGGGCCACCCGGTGCAGGCTGCTGTCATAACAATAAACTGATCGTCACTCCGGGGTCAGACAGTGGCTGGATCTTGTTACCCTACGATTTTGATCAGTCCGGACTGATCAATACAAGCTACTCGGAACCATCGGAAATGCTTGGAATCCGTTCGGTTCGACAAAGAGTATTCCGCGGGCGCTGCAGCAACATCGATCAATTGGCGGACACGATCGTAATATTCAATGAACGGCGAGCTGCTATTGAAGCGGAGTTATTGCCGGCAGCGCTTGAGGATAAACCGCGGAAAACCGCAATGAAGTACATCGACGAATTTTATGAAATTATCAATGATCCGAAGAGACTGCAGAAAAGAATTATTGATGATTGTGTTGGTTGATTGGGTTTGCGCAGTTTCATAATTAGTCACGATTCGGGACTTTGATCGCCCGTCAGGACGGGCTCCTACAAGTATTCTATTGGCACCTGTAGGAGCCCGTCCTGACGGGCGATAAACTTTGCATGGCACCTGCCCTTGATTCTGTTGGAATCCTAACGCGCAGCTGTCTCCCTGATCCCAAACATCGTCGCATACAGAACCGGAACCACCACCATCGTCAGTACGGTCGCAAAGCTAAGGCCAAAAGCAATAGTCACCGCCATCGATACAAAAAACGCATCAGGGAACAACGGCGCCATACCAAGCACAGTCGTTGCCGCCGCCATCGCGACGGGTCGTAAACGACTGACGGCTGAACCAACGACGGCGTCGATCGCTGGTTTGTCCTGGCCTCTTTGTGTATTGATTTCATCGACCAGAACAATCGCGTTTTTGATTAACATTCCGGACAGGCTCAGGAAACCGAGCAAGGCCATGAATCCGAACGGCTGTTTGGTGGTCAACAGGCCAACCGTGACACCAATTACCGCCAGCGGCACGACCAGCCAGATGACAGCCGTCTGGCGCAAGTCATTAAAGAGAGCGATCGTTATCAAAATCATCATCACGACAAACATTGGAATCTTACCTGCAAGCGCTTCCTGCGCCTCGCCGCTGGACTTGTATTCCCCCCACCATTCGAGGCGATAGCCGTCCGGCATCTCGATGGCCTCAATGCTGGCCCGCACATCATCCAGCATTGGCGGGGCCTCACCATGGCGTGGGTCGGCTAACGCTGTGATTACTCGTTCACGATTGATGCGCTGGATGATTTCATCTTCGAATACGGTTTCGAATCCATTAACGACCTGCCGTAAGGGAATCATTTGCCGGGCGACAGGGCTCCATATCTGCAGGTTTCTGATACTGGCAACGTTGGAGCGATCAGGCTCCGACGCGCGCAGAATAATCGGCAATATTTCGTCACCCTCACGAAATAAACCTACCGTCAATCCTTCGAAGGCCTGTAGCAGCGCATTATTAATGTTCTGTCGTGAAATATTGTTGAGGTTTGCCTGTTGTTCCGCAATGACCGGGCGCAACACCATCACACGATCACGCCAGTCATTGCGCACGCCGAATGCGTCATGGTGTCCGAGCAGAATATTTTCTGCCTGCGATGCTAACCGACGCAGCACGTTCGGGTCCGGGCCGAAAAACTTTGCCTGAATCTTGCCGGGTTCACCGGGGCCGAGAATGAATTTTCGAGACTGGACCTGCGCATCTGCGAAACTCTCAGTCAGGTCATCCTGGATTTTGTCGTAAAGTCCGTCAATCTTGCTTGCGTCATCCACATCCACGAGAAACTGGGTGTAGGCACTGTTCAGTTTTTCTGGCGTATACGTCAGAAGAAATCGCGGCGCACCCTGACCAATAACAGCCGTGACGTGAGTTACTCCTTCAAGGCCCAATATATATTGTTCAACTTGTTGCGCGTCTGCATTGCTGCGATTTATCGATGTTCCCTGTGGCAGCCAGTAGTCGACCATGAATTGCGGGCGTGTGGAGTTCGGGAAAAAACTCTGTGATACCTGGCCAAAACCATAGACAGCGCCGGCGAATACAGCGATGACCAGCGCAAGTGTCACGTAACGCGCCCGTATGCAACTGTGCAAGAACGCACTAAAACGGCGATAAAAGGCACTACCGTACGGATCGCTTTCACCTTCGGCGCTGGATACCTTAAGGAATTTCGTACACAGCAATGGCGTGACCGTCACTGCGGTTACCCAACTCAGGAGCAACGAGATCATGATGACGGTATAAAGGGAGCGCGTATATTCGCCGGTCTTGTCCTGGGATGTACCGATCGCTGCGAAGGCAAGCACGGCGATGATCGTTGCTCCGAGTAGCGGTATCGCCGTTTGTTTAACGACTTCGATTGCCGCCTTGCGCTTTTCCATTCCCTTTTGAAAACGAATCAACATTCCATCCACAACAACGATCGCATTGTCGACCAACATGCCCAGTGCGATGATGAGTGCGCCCAGAGAGATACGCTCGAGTGTGACACCCATCGCACTCATGAAAACAAAGCTTCCACATATCGTCAGGAACAGCACGAAACCAATCAGCAATCCGCTGCGTAAACCCATAAAGAACAACAGCACGACGACGACTATTGCGATGGCTTGCAACAGGCTGATGACGAATCCCTGCACTGACGTCTGAACGGCATCGGACTGCATGGCGATAACGCCGAAATCCATGCCAAGGGGAATATTTGGTGCTAACTCCCTCATCCGCGTTTTCAGCAACTCACCCATGACAACGACGTTGCCACCGGATACTGTCGAAATACCGATCCCGATCGCGGGATTGCCATCGAACCTTAATAACTGCCTGGGCGGCTCCTTGTAACCACGGCGAATACTGGCAATGTCGCGCAAGTAAATCTGCGCATCTGTCGTAGTTTCAGTAAGCAAAATGTTCGCCAGATCTGCTTCCGAATCGACCAGTTCCGTCGGATCAATCGTAACGAAGTCATCACCGATAGAAACGCTGCCCGCGTTTGATACCAGGTTTTGCCGCTGCAGCTCGTTGGCTATGGTCGTTGGCGAAATTCCAAGTTGCGACATCCGGTCGCGATCCAGTTCGATGTAGATCACTTCGGATTGCTCGCCAAAAACATCAATTTTCGCAACGCCGTCTATTAGCAATAATTCACGCCGCAGCAATTTGGCCACGTCCCAGAGCTCATTAAATGAATACTCAGCGCCGTACAGAGCAAAAAAGATCCCGTAAACATCACCGAAGTCATCGTTAACCATAGAGGGCCCGGCGCCGGGCGGCAGGCGCATTTGCGCATCCGATACTTTCCGGCGCAGTTCATCCCAGACCTGCGGCAGCGTTTCTTTGTCGTACTGGTCTTTGATAGTTGCGGTAACAATCGACAGGCCGCGATATGACTGCGACTTGACCTCTTTCAGTTGCCCCAGCTGCTGTATCGCAGTTTCAATTTCGTCGGTGACTTCCTCTTCCACCGCCTCAGCGGAGGCACCTGGATACTGTGTCGTAATCACCGCATCCTTGATCGTAAACTCGGGGTCTTCAAGGCGGCCCATTTTTTGATAGGCGGAAAGGCCGGCAACGATCATTACAAACGTCAGAACGAGCGTCGTCGTCTGATTATCAAGACAGAACTCGGTAATTTTCATCGTTAGCTATCTATTTTGATAGTTCGCGGACCTGCATACCTTCACGCAGGTTCTGGACACCGGAAACCGCGATACGATCGCCACTTTCAAGCCCTTCGAATATCTCGACTTCGGCACCGGACAACTGCCCCAGCGTGACGTTTGCCCGGCTGACAGTCATGCCAACAGTGTTCAGCTTCCAGACATAACTGCTGCCATCTTCATCCGCGCCAACCGCGTTAGCTGGAATCACGACTGTTAACTCGTTTCCCCCAATATCCTTCGGTATGCTCACTGTGACGGATGCGGACATGCCGGGCAAAATGGCAATGTCGTCCGGTGGATCGAAGCGTGCTCTCGCCTCAAACGTCCGCGTTATAGGATCGGCCGATGCCGCAACTTCTGTAATTGTTGCCGGAAAACTCCTGCCCGGAAATGACGACAAGCTAACCCGCGGCTGCACGGTTTCGGAACGCTGCGCCAGGCTGAGCCCCGGCTTTGCCCTTAGCCAATCCTGTTCGGGCACGTTGCCGACAATTTCGAGTTGCGTCACGTCCTGTAATAACAGGATAGGCTGTTTCGCCTGCACGTTATTAAAATTATCGACATAGGTACGGCCAATTCGACCAGCAAATGGCGCCCGCAACTCGGTGTCGGCGAGGGCTTTTCTCGCTGAAGCTAATTGTGCCCGCTCGACTTCGAATCGCCGTTGCCGATTGTCGAGTTCCTGGCGGGAGATTGCACCCTTCTCGAAGACTTCGGAAAAACGCTCGAAAGTGTCTTTGGATTGCCGAAAACGTGCTTCGGCAGCATCGAGCGATGCCTGATAGTCAGTCGGGTCCAGCTTCACGAGCATCTGTCCCTGCGCAACATTTACGCCCTCCCGGATCGGCATCTCCACGATGCGGCCGGGTACTTCAAACGCGAGCTCGGCGTTTTGTATTCCCTGGATTTCACCGGGGTAACTTAGTGTGTCACCCGCCCCCAAACCGGATATTGTGATAATTCTAACCGGTCGTACAACTTCTGGTTTCTCGACTGGCGCCTTCTCACACGCCGCAAGCAATGTGGCGCTGAGACATAGTCCGGCCAGGTAGAGCAGGGTGGGATGCCCCGGCGTTTTGAGCATATTTGGGGCATCGCCCG
>QNFK01000069.1 GCA_003645495.1 Gammaproteobacteria bacterium | reverse complement strand
TTCGAGCAATTGTCGCAAGAACTGTATTTTTTGATCGAATGCGGCCCGTGTCGAACCGCCTTCCTTGTATCGCCAGTGCGCGGCAACACCAAGTTCTGCATGGCGATGCATCTCCTGGGTCCTGATCTGAACTTCGACCGTTTTACCTTGCGGTCCGATCACGGCGGTGTGTAACGACTGGTAGTTATTGTCCTTCGGGTTGGCGACGTAGTCGTCAAATTCTCAGGGTAGATAGGGCCAGAGGTTATGCACGACGCCGAGCGCTGCGTAACATTGATGAACGTCCTCGACGAGCACCCGTACAGCACGCATGTCGAATATTTGTTCAAGAGTGCGATTCTTCGTCTGCATTTTTTTCCAGATACTAAAAATGTGTTTTGGCCTGCCGGTAATGTCTCCTTCAATATCGTTTTTCGATAACTCTTCGCGCAAGGTTGTTATGACTTCGTCTATGTAGGTTTCGCGTTCAGTGCGTTTCTCGTTGAGTGATTTTGCAAGCCGCTTGTAAGTTTCCGGTTCGAGATAGCGCAATGACAGATCTTCAAGCTCCCACTTCAACTGCCAGACGCCCAGTCGATTGGCTAGCGGCGCATAAATTTCCTGTGTTTCGACCGCGATGGCACGTTGTTCATCCCTCGCTGCTTTCTTGGCAAGACGCAGCCGATACAGTTGTTCAGCAATACGCACCAGAACGAGGCGTGCATCCGAGACCACCGCCAACAACATTTTGCGCAGCGCTTCGGACTGTTGAACTGCCAGGGCTTCGCCTGGCTGCCAGTCCTGTGGCAGTGAAAATCGGCTTAGCTGGACCAGTCCTTCCACCAGTCCAGGTAACTCTGCATTGCCGATTTTCTGCAAACCGCGTAAGGAGACGTGATCATTCCTTACCAGCGGGCAAGCACGGATTGCGGCGAGCAGGACAGGGGGGAAGTCGAGAGGCTGCAGAATTGTGCATATCTGCTCGCTTTCTTCCCGGAGCGCGGCAATTTGCTCCTGATTCGGCAAAGCATCGACAAATTCATCGATTTTCCCGATGATGTCGGCCTGATCGGCGCCGATTTGCCGATTTTCGGGGTTGGAAGGGGACATTTGGCTTAGCTATATTGGGTGTACAGAGATCCTTTAACCGTTATCATACGCCGTGATTTTGGGCAGTACATGAGGATATTGACATGGTCCGGACTATTCATGAATATGCTCGCGCCCTTGCAGGATTATTGCCCGCACACGGACTTTTCCTCTCTCGGGAATACACACGGGTATTCCGCTCGGTCGGAAAAGCCCGTGTGCGGGCAATACTCTGTGCGCCGTGAGGATTGTCGCCAGACAAACCGAGGAAGTACTCTTGGGGTGCAATCATCGCGGCAATTCATGAATAGTCCGGACCAGGCACCTGGTGTGCCCGATTCTGCACGCGTGCTGTACTTTGAAAATTCGCAACGTTTGGGACTTGAGAACTGATGGCAGGACATAGTAAGTGGGCCAATATCCAGCACCGCAAAGGCGCCCAGGACAAGAAGCGCGGCAAGCTTTTTACCAAGCTGATCCGTGAGATAACCATCGCGGCCCGTATTGGCGGCGGCGACATGGCAGCAAATCCGCGTTTGCGACTGGCGGTAGACAAAGCGAAATCGCAGAGCATGCCGAAAGATAATATCGAGCGTGCTGTTAAAAAGGGTTCCGGCGATCTTGATGGCGCGGATTACATGGAAATACGCTACGAGGGCTACGGTCCGGGCGGAACGGCGGTGTTGGTTGATTGTATGACCGATAACAAGAACCGTACCGTCGCAGAAGTAAGGCATGCCTTTGCAAAGTTTGGCGGTAACCTCGGCGCCGACGGGTCAGTCGGCTACCTGTTTGCGCATGTTGGGCAATTAAGTTTCGCCCCTGGCAGCGATGAGGACACCGTAATGGAGGCGGCCATTGAAGCCGGTGCCGAGGACGTACTGGTGGACGAGGATAATTCCATAGAGGTTCTGACCGACCCGGCAGAATTTGAGTCTGTTCGTGACGCGATGCGCGCTGCAGGACTGGAACCGGAAACCGCAGAGCTAACGATGCGCGCCTCGAACAGCGCCGCACTCGAATTACAGGCCGCGTCATCAATGATAAAAATGCTGGAAATGCTGGAAGACCTGGATGACGTCCAGAGTGTCTACAGTAATGCGGATATTTCAGAAGAAGTGCTGCAGCAGCTGTGAGGTGAATATTGACTGAGCGTCAACGCATTCTTGGTATTGATCCTGGTTCACGACTGACCGGGTTTGGCGTGCTCGATTGCGCGTCGAACTGTGCAACGTATGTTGCCAGCGGCGCTGTGCGAACCGGTGAAGGTGCCTTTCCCGAACGACTCAGAATGATATTTCACTCTATCAGGGAAATTGTTGAGGAATATCAGCCTGATGTGGTGGCTATTGAAAGTGTTTTCATGCATCGGAACGCCGGCAGTGCGTTGAAACTGGGCCAGGCCCGCTCGGCTGCAATCTGTGCCACCTTCGGCTTTGCGCTGGAAATCCACGAGTACGCTCCGCGGGAAATCAAACAGGCAATTGTTGGTACTGGCGCTGCTACCAAAGATCAGGTCCTGCACATGGTTCGGTCTTTACTGGAGCTCGACGGGAATCCCTCGCCGGACGCGGCAGATGCCCTGGCGACTGCGCTCTGTTATGCGCACCAGCGTCGGCTGCACCTCAAAGTGAGCAGCAGTGCAGCCATTGTGGGGCTGCAATGATTGGCTCGTTGCGCGGTAAACTGACCGCCAGGGAACCGACGGCGATAATCATCGAATGTGCCGGGGTTGGTTATGAAGTCGCAACGCCAATGTCCACTTTCCTCGAATTACCGCAGATCGGTGAAGATGTATTCCTGTACATGCATTTGCTGGTTCGCGAAAACGATCAGAACTTGTATGGCTTTGCGACCGATGAGGAAAAACACCTGTTCCGCACGCTGCTCAAGATCAGTGGCGTCGGTGCCAAAATGGGCCTGGCTATCCTTTCCGCTATGACCGTCAGGGACTTCGAGCGGTGTGTACAGACAGACGATGCGGCAATGCTGATCAAGATTCCCGGCGTCGGTAAAAAAACGGCGGAACGCCTTATCATCGAAATGCGCGATAAGATAGACAAAGCGCCATTGCAGGTTGTCGCTGCCAGGGCAGATGGTGGCCCAGGCGATCCGCGCAGCCTGGCTGTCGATGCGCTGGTATCGCTTGGCTACAAACTGACTGAGGTCAAACGACTTTTGGCGCAGATCGATCCCAAAGATAAATCAGCAGAGGATATTATCCGGCTGGCCCTGCGCCATACGGTGAGTTAACACATGAGCGGAATTGAACACGACAGACTGACCAGTGCGATTCCTCGCGAGGAAGACCAGGCCTTCGATCGGGCGATCCGACCAAAAACGCTGCAGGACTATATCGGTCAGGCAAGCGTCAAGGAACAAATGGATATTTTCATCACTGCCGCCAGGAATCGTGGTGAAGCGCTGGATCATGTACTGATTTTCGGGCCTCCGGGTCTTGGTAAAACGACACTCGCACATATCGTCGCCAATGAAATGCAGGTAAACCTGCGCCAGACGTCGGGACCGGTGCTCGAGCGACCGGGCGATCTTGCCGCAATCCTGACCAACCTGGAGCCAAACGATGTGCTGTTTGTTGACGAGATTCATCGTCTTAGTCCTGTGGTCGAGGAGGTCCTCTACCCGGCGATGGAAGATTTTCAACTGGATATCATGATCGGCGAGGGGCCGGCGGCGCGCTCTATCAAACTGGACCTGCCGCCGTTTACGCTGGTGGGGGCAACGACCCGTGCGGGGCTTCTCACGTCGCCACTGCGTGATCGCTTCGGCATTGTGCAGCGACTCGAGTTTTATACGCCTGATGATCTCAAGTCCATCGCCACGCGATCTGCGGGAATATTGAACTTGCCGCTGGAAGGCGGCGGCGCAAGCCAGATCGCCGAGCGCTCGCGAGGTACGCCAAGAATCGCCAATCGACTGTTGCGACGGGTGCGTGATTTCGCCGAAGTACGTGCGGATGGTGTGGTAACTGAAAAAGTAGCCATCAGCGCCATGGATATGCTCGAGGTCGACCCAAACGGCTTTGATGCGATGGACCGGCGGCTGTTGCAGACGATTATCGATAAGTTTGACGGTGGACCGGTGGGCATTGAGTCGCTGGCGGCGGCTGTCGGGGAAGAGCGGGGCACGATCGAGGATGTGCTGGAGCCTTACCTGATTCAGCAGGGCTTTATGATGCGCACCGCGCGTGGCCGGGTTGCAACAAAGAATGCCTATCTGCATTTTGGCCTGGCACCACCAACCCGGGATCCGATGCCTGAGTTGCCGTTATTCGACCAGAACCAAACCTGACCGGACGACATCACTTGAACAAACAAAGCACTGCAAAGCCATTCACGTGGCCTCTCCGTGTCTATTACGAGGACACGGACGCACAAGGACTCGTCTACTACGCGAATTACTTCAAATTCATGGAGCGCGCCCGAACGGAATGGTTGCGCTCTTTGGGCGTCGAACAGGACGTGCTCTTGTACGAACAACGCCGACTATTCGTAGTGATCAAGACCAGTTGCGAATTCCTGGTACCGGCTAAATTTAACGACGAAATTGTGGCCACCGCGGCATTGAGCGACCTGTCTCGGGCGACATTCGCGATGGAACAAAACATTTTTCGCAATAACCTGGATGGCGAGTTGCTGTGTCGCGGTACGACCAAAGCGGCATTTCTGAACGCCGACACACTCAGGCCCATCCGGGTGCCTGCCGATTTATTTGAGGACTCAAAATCATGACGACAGACATGTCAATTATCAGCCTGGTGATGGGCGCCAGTTTCGCGGTGCAGGTTGTTCTGTTCTTGCTGCTCGCGGCTTCGTTCGTTTCCTGGAGTATTATTTTTACGAAGAGACGACTGATACAGCGTGCCAAGTCTGCATCCGATGAGTTCGAGACCAGCTTTTGGTCCGGCGGCGATCTGAATACCCTGTATCGCAGCGCCACCCGACAAAAAGGCGGCAGCCGGGGTATGGCGAGCATTTTTGAAGCGGGTTTCCGCGAATTTAATCGCGTTTCGGCACAGGGCGATATTGAACCAGACAAAATCGTCGATGAGTGCCGACGCGCCATGCGGGTATCGCAAATGCGTGAGGTCGATCGGCTGGAGCAAAGCCTGGCGACGCTGGCGACAATTGGCTCTACGAGCCCGTATGTCGGCTTGTTTGGTACGGTCTGGGGAATCATGAACTCATTTCGTGCGCTCGGTAATGTGCAGTCCGCGACGCTCGCAATGGTTGCGCCGGGGATCGCCGAAGCCCTGATTGCCACCGCTATGGGCCTGTTTGCAGCCATCCCTGCGGTCATAGCCTATAACCGATACGCGGATAAAGTCGTCCGGCTTGAAATCCGTTACGACGGTTTTACGGAAGAATTCTCCAGTATTCTGCAGCGCCATTCCCGCGCCAAGAAAAAGGTGGTGTGAAATGGATTCAACATCGAAAAAACGCAAGCTGATGGCCGAAATTAATGTTGTGCCATATATCGACGTCATGCTGGTTCTGCTTATTATCTTCATGGTGACTGCGCCATTGCTGACCCAGGGAATCAAGGTGGAATTACCGAAGGCGGGCGCCGAACCGATTGAAGACGTGTCGAATCAGCCGCCATTGGTCGTTAGCGTGGATGCCGAGGGCAACCTCTACATCAACGTAGGCGACGATGAAGACGAGCCGGTGACCGGCCGGGATATTGTCGCCCGGGTGGCGGCTGTACTGCGCAACCGGCCTAATACACCGGTGTTGGTAAAAGCAGATCGCGCAGTGGCATACGGCAACGTCGTCGGCGCGATGGTGTTGTTACAACAAGGCGGGGCGGAAAATGTCGGTTTTGTAACCGACCCTTTGAATACGTACCCGGTACCACAGTAAGTCAAAGTAGTTGATACGCGCTTGATACAAGACAACTACAATATTATCCCGGTGACCTTCGCCGCGATGTTTCACGGGCTGGTGATTGCCGGCCTGATTTATGTCGTCGACTTTTCGCGGCCGATGCACCCGTCTGTGCCGCTCGCCATCCAGGCCACACTGGTTCTGGACGAAGATATTCCGCAAACAGCACCGCCACCTGTCGAAGAGCCGGAGGTCGTACCCGAACCTGAGCCTGAGCCAGAGCCTGAACCAGACCGGGCTGAGGAGGAACGGGCGCGAGCCGAGGAGGAAAAACGCCAGGCTGACCTGCAGGCAGAACAACAACGTATTCGCGAGCAGGATGAGGCTGAGCGCAAAAGACGGCAGAAAGAGGAGACCGAGCGCAAAAAACAGCAGGAAGCTGAAGTAGAGCGCCGCCGTGAGGAAGCGGAACGCAAACGGCTTGAGGATCTCGAACGGCAGCGAAAGGAAAACGAGCGCCTGAAGAAAGAGGCAGAGGCTGCTGAGCGACAACGTCAGCTTGATGTCGAAATTGCCGCCGAAACGCAGCGTCAGGAGGCCATGAATGCAGGCGAACTAAGTGTCTACCAGTTCGCGATCATGCAGCAGCTGCAGCGCAACTGGATCGAGCCGGCCACTGCAGTCGCTGGCATCGAATGCGTCGTCAATGTCAGGCAACTACCCAGCGGCGAAGTGGTCGGAGTGACCATTGGCTCGTGCAATGGCGACGATTCGGTAAGGCGCTCGATTGAGGCTGCGGTCTACAAAGCATCGCCATTGCCGCTACCATCGAATCCAAGTTTATTCGACAGGAACTTGACCATTACCTTCAGACCTGAACAATAGGCGCTCTCGATTAAATACCGGATCCAATTTATGAACAAATTCCTGTCTTCTGGCCTTACCCTGCTTCTTTTAATGCTGGCCAGCGGTGATATTCACGCCCAATTAGAGATCGAAGTGACTGGCGGCGCAGGCAGGCGCGCACCCGTTGCTGTCGTGCCCTTTGCCTGGGAAGGTGATGACGCGAATGCCCCCTTCGATATCACCGGGCTGATCGCTGCAGATCTGGATCGCAGTGGACGATTTGCGCCGATTCCCGAAGACGACATGTTGCAAAAGCCTACCTCCGGAATTGATGTAGATTTTGAAGACTGGTCAATTCTCGGTGTAGAGGCAGTGGTGATAGGCAAGGTGACCCAAACAGGTGCCAATGCCTACAGCGTCCAGTTCCAGCTGTTTGACGTTTTCAAGCGTGAACAGCTGGTGGGTTACCGCATGCCGGCCAGCCGCGGCACGATGCGCCGTGTTGCACACCGCGCTGCAGACATGATTTACGAGAAACTGACCGGTATTCCGGGCGTCTTCGGCACCAAGGTAGCCTACGTCACAGCGCAGGGCGGCAAGGACGATCGCTTATTTACGCTGGTCGTGTCCGATACTGATGGCCAGAATGAAGTGACGATCATGGAGTCGAGCGACCCGATTATGTCGCCAGCTTGGTCGCCGGACAGTCGTCGTCTCGCGTACGTCTCGTTCGAAAACAATGTATCAACCATTTTCGTGCAAACGCTGCGCACCGGCAATCGGATCAAGGCGTCGAGCCGGGCCGGCATCAATGGCGCGCCTGCATTTTCGCCTGATGGACGAAAACTGGTGCTAACGCTGGGCGGCGTTGACGGCAATCTGGATATTCACGTCCTTAATCTTGCGGACCGCAAACTCACGCGCCTGACAACCAATCGGGCGATCGATACGGAAGGGACCTGGGCTACGGATGGGAAAACAATCTACTTCACTTCTGATCGCAGCGGCCGGCCGCAGATTTCTCGGGTTGGCGTAAATGGTGGTACACCC
>QNFK01000068.1 GCA_003645495.1 Gammaproteobacteria bacterium | reverse complement strand
GCCCGTAGAGTTACTGGCGTACCTGTCGAACGTTGAGAAAGTAAATTCGCACACGATAAAATTTGTCGGCAAGGACATGATCGAGATTTCGAAATTCCTGCGGGTAGTTACCGGGTATCGAATTGATCTGCAGCCGTAGCCGGATGAAGAACACTATTGCCGCGGTACTCCTGGCTGTAGCCTTACTTTCAGGTTGCAGTGAGCCGGCGCCGGTCGGAACCGCAATTACCGACGTCACGGTGATAGATGCGGTTAATGGCGTCCGCGAACACCAGACTGTTATCTTCGATGGTGATGAGATCATTTCCGTTGCAGAAAGTGACACAGCCGTAGCGGCCGCCACTACAATTGACGGTAGTGGCAAATTCCTGATTCCCGGGCTGTGGGATTTCCATGTTCACCTGACCTATGACGACCGTTTCACCGAGAACATGCCGGAGTTGTTTCTCTCCTACGGCATCACCAGCGTCCGGGATACTGGCGGACTCATGCACAAGATTCTGCCTGTCGTAGAAAAAATGCGGGCTGAAGGTGCGCTGGCTCCACGCGTATTTTTTTCCGGACCGTTACTCGATGGCAACTTCGTCGTTTATGACGGCGTGTCACGACCGGAAATAGGTACGCGTAATGCAACGCCGGATGATGCGAAAGCGATGATCGCCGAACTCAAATCTCAGGGCGTCGATTTTATCAAGATTTACGAGTTGGTAACGGCCGACGTTTTCGCCGCAATGGTCGAGGCGGCGAACGAACATGAACTGCCAATCGACTCGCATGTGCCGCTATCGTTGCGTGCCAGTACCGCCGGCCCCAGTGTCGATTCCATCGAACACCTGCGCAACATTGAGCTGGACTGTGCCAGCAACGCAGCGGAACTCCACGAGACCCGCCTTGAAGCACTGAAGAATCCGGATGATCTGTCAGGATATGAGCTGCGCGCATCATTGCACAGCCTGCAGCGCATACCGGCGATCAGTAATTATGACGAAGCGCGTTGCGACCGCACTATTGCCGCCCTGAAATCGACCACGCAGGTTCCAACGCTGCGCCTGAATGGCCTGAGCCTTGTGCCTCCCTATACGCGCGACGATTGGGAAGATGCATTATCGAGAATCCCCGAAGATGCACGTGAGGCCTGGCGTGCTGAGAGCGACGAACGACCATACGATGCCAGCGATACAAATGGGGACTACCTGAAGTTCGCAGAGTGGAGTGTTTTCCTCGTAGAGCGAATGCACAATCAGGGCGTTCCGATTGCAGCAGGTACTGATACGCCCATCGGCTTATCGGTACCGGGCTACAGCCTGCATTCGGAACTGGAAATGCTGGTGCGCTCCGGGCTTTCTCCGCTGGAGGCGATAGGCGCGGCGACCGTAGTACCTGCCAGGTACTTTTCGTTGCAGGACGAAATGGGCACAATTGATGTCGGTATGAAAGCGGACCTGGTGCTGCTCGACGCGGACCCCCTGGCCGACATCAGCAACAGCAAACGAATATCCGCCGTTATCAGCAAAGGTCGACTTGTCCAGCCATAGTAATTGCGCAATGATTTACACCAGCTAACGCCAGCCAGTCGCGGAGATCAACATGATCCGAACATTTAGCATCATCATTTCCCTCTTTTTGCTCGCCGCGTGTGGCAGTGACGCGCCCGAGCCACCTACAGGCGAAGATGCGATTGCGGACACTCAGCCAACTGCAATCAGCCAGCCCGGCCTTGGCGCTGTGGCCTATGTCGGCGCAAATATCTGGGATGGCACTGGTTCGGCGACCTTGCGCGGCGCCAATATGGTTGTTCGCGATGGCCGGATCGAGAGTGTATCTACCGATGAAGTGCCAGCGGGTGCGGACATTGTAGACCTTGGTGGAACGTGGATAGTCCCCGGATTCATCAATTCGCATGGTCATATCTCCGGGCGCTGGGCCGCCGAGGACGTGACGGGAGCAGCAGCAAGAGCGAAAGAGGATTTGTCGCTCTACGCTCGATATGGAGTGACCACAATTACGAGTCTTGGTGGCGTACCGGCTGACGCATTTGCGATTCGCGACGAAAACGACAGTGCGACACTTAACCATGCGCGCCTGTATGTCGCCGGTGTCGCGGTCAATGACAGGAATGTCGAGAACACTTTGGACATCATGGAAGCCAACGCGTTGCAGGAGGTGGACTGGCTCAAGATCCAGATTGACGACCGGCTTGGAACGGCGGAGAAAATGACCTGGGATGCCGTGCAATTAGCAATCGACACCGGCAAGTCATCCGAAATTCCGGTCGCCGCACATATCTATTACATGGACGATGCAGCACGTGCCCTGCAGATGGGCGTCGGATTGATCGCGCATTCGGTACGCGATCGCGAAGTCAGCGATGAATTCGTGCAGACATTACTGAACTCCGGCGTTTGTTATGTCCCCACACTGATGCGGGAAGTATCCGCGTTCACTTATTCCAGTCGACCGAATTTTTTCGATGATCCGTTCTTTCTGGCTAACGCGAACAAAAAAGAAATGGCACGCGTGAGCGACGCTGATTTCATGGCGCGGATGGCGGCGAGCCCATCGTCCGCTGTTTATCGCCAGGCGCTGGTACAGGCACAAGATAATCTGCGCATACTGGTTGGTTCCGGCGTGCCTATAGCATTCGGTACCGATTCCGGGCCAGGTGGTCGCTTCCCGGGTTATTTCGAACATGAAGAATTCAGGTTAATGGCAGAAGCGGGCATGACGCCGAGGGAGATTTTACTCAGCGCCACGTCCGTTGCTGCGGATTGCCAGAATTATTTCGATATTGGTTCCTTGCAGGCGGGTAAGTGGGCGGATTTTGTCGTGCTGACAGAAGACCCGCTTGCGGACATTAGTGCGACACGTTCTTTGCGTAGTGTCTATATTGCCGGCAACAAAATCGAGGTAAATTGATTCCTTTGATTTCGTTGCTTGTTATCTCCTGAATCGGCGTCCTTCACCAGGCCGCGTGAAAATCTCGTAGCGCGCAAGCTCGGCAGGCACATTGTCAGGATTGGCGTATTTGTCCGGCACGTGAATACCGATTGAGTGGCGGATGTTAATACGCTCTTCAAGAATCTCCCGACCGTCGCTTGTGCCAAAAAACCAGTACGGAGGAAGCGCCAGGTCGACCCGTTTATCCTCCCAGTATTCTTCATCCGCTGCGAAGTGAACGATACGCGGATCAGCATCACCCATATGCATGACGGTGCTGCTGTCATCCAGGGTTACTCTGAATACGATATTTTGCACATCGGTGCGGGCTGTCGGCCAACCGGAGTGTGGAATGACTACAGCATCAATGGTCAGTTGTTTCGTAATGATTTCTACTGGTGCATCGCCATACTCCAGATCAAGTCCGGTCACGCGTTCAAAAACATCTTCGTCGCTATCACCCGCGACCTCGCGCAATGCAACTACGGCCTGGGTCGGTGCGTAGAGATGAATTCCAGTTTGCGCTTTCAATAATTGCAGGACATCAACCGCAGAAAAATGATCGTCGTGATAGTGACTGATAAAAACGGCGTCGATGCCGTCATAGGGAGGAGTGCCGGTCATTATCGCCTCGCGCATCGCGTCCGGTACGAGTTGATACTGGCCATAACTGTTATTAAACAGCGGATCGAACAAAATGCTGGTTTCAGCATGGCTGACCATGACGCCTTCATTGGCGAGATACTGAATACGCGATTCATCCTGTCCAAGCGCTGCTGAAGCGCCAACAAGCAAGAGCACACAACTAATAATTCGAATCAACACTAACTCCACCCGTACAAAAACGGCATCAGGAAATACAAGAGGTATTGGTAAGAGCCTACCGTAGATTCATTGCATGTTGTAGTTGTCGCATATTCGCACCTGAAGGGGACAAATGGCTTCATCCTGCATGCGTACTCAAGAGGTCTTCAGCTATCTTCGACAGACAATCATCCCTTCGCACTTTTTCATTTCGGACTTCAGGACATGCTTGGCGTTGCTGTATTCATTCAGAGCTTCAAGCAACTCTGGATGCTCAGCTGCCAGCAGTTCCATCTTCAAACCCAGTCGCCTTTTCTTCTGCATAATCACTGTATAAGCCGGAACGACAGCCAGGCCTTTTCGCCAACCCTCATAATCAGCGGCCGTTGCGTCCTTTACAAAATTTGCCCTGCATACGTGTTCTCGTATGTGAGTACCGCTTGGCACTTCGTAATAACAACTAATATCGTACTCGTCATCGTCGTTGAGCGAACTGAACACAGCGAAGAAGTTCTCTTCTTTCCTGTAGACCTCGCGACGTAAGTTCGGTAACGATTTTTCACCGTACACCACGATTTCTTCAATTGGCTTGGTTGGTATCTTTTCAACATCCTGATCGGATGCCGATTGGCACAGGCTGACCGCTGGGAACGCTCCCACCATTAGTACCCCAGCTGTAAAAACCCAACTGGTCCAGAGATTTCGCTGAACGGACATACTCGCTCCGTGGCTCTCTTTACAGTGAAATTATAGCGTGTTGGTAAGGAAGCCGCCCGGAATTATGGTAAAAGCCGCGCCAGAGCGGACTTTGGGCTGCCGACTCAACCTGTTTTTGCAACACGAGCGACTTAGGGGATTTGCGAAACCTTCACTCGTGCTGATTGTGCAAGCCGACTCTCTCGCCAGACGATCAACATATTCGATGCGATAACAACGGTTGATCCCGCCAGTACAATTGGCAATGGCCAGTCGTTCCAGATCAGCCAGCCAAATAACATAGCCCAGACAATACTGCTGTAGTTGAAAATGGCTACGACCGCCAACGGGGTGTTTTTCAGGGCAGTGGAGTAAAGCCATTGTGCTGCAGCTCCTGACAGACCAATGCCGAAAAACAGGGGAATCTCCGCCAGTGTCGGCCCGGTCGCCACAAACGGTAACGCCAGGCCGGTGACGAAAGTACCGATGACAAAGAAATAAAACGTGATGGTCTCCGGCCGCTCGTGCCCACTCATGTGACGCAGCAGGATGCTCATGAATGCCTGCATCAATGCGGCACACAGTGCGAGCGTTACTCCAAGCGTATTCGTTTCACCAGTCGGGTTCACCATGATTGCTACGCCGACGAAACCGACGAGGACTGCCGTCCAGCGGTAAGGGCCGACCCTCTCTCCCAAAATGGCAACGCCCAGGACGGGCACAAATAGCGATGCTGTGAACAACAGTACGGCGGTCTCAGCCATAGGCATGAGTGAATATGCTACGAAAGTGGTAATGAGCGTCACAGTTCCAAGGACAGCACGCAAAGCAATAGCGCGTGGTTTGCTCTGTATCACCAATATCTCGCGTCTCCCGAACAGGAAGATCGCCATCAGGAACGGTACGCAGGCAACCAGGTTGCGATAAAACGCGATCTCAATTACCGAGTGGTTCGCACTGAGGTATTTCGCAAACACGTTCATTATCGTGAACATGAGGAATGCACCGGCTGCAGCCCACATGCCCAGGGCGATATGCTCGGGTTTGTCGTTAGTCGGTGTCATGTGAATTATTCTTGGGTGATCCGGGTACTAGTTTGACGTTTCTTATTGGCGTGAACTCAACAGTTCACTTTAGTAAAGACAACAGGCCCTGCGCCCGATCAATAAGATCTGCAAATTGTCGATCATTAAAGCTGACTTGTGCATGCAGGAGGCGAAGCTGAGTTGTGAACTCCGGATCTTCCCGGATAGCTACCAGTAGCCTGGCCTTGTCATGCGCCGTCAACGTCGCCCTGGAATTCGCGATCTCAATCGGATAATGACCGGTCAGCTCCCCAAAGGTATCGTTAACCGACGGCAGGATTATCAGGTTTTGTATTAGCAGTTCGTTAGTGCGGTAGTAAGCGACGAGCTTTTCCCGGATCACATGATCTTGTATCAGGTTGAGTCGACCAGATTCCACTAATTCGCGATAGGTAACGTCTGAGGCCATTTCATTGCGGCCAAAGCCCATCTGGGTAGCTTCAATCAGGTTCGTCACCAGGTAGTTGTCATCGGCCGATTGAATGTTCTCTTCCAGCCCGTCTGTAAGTGCCAGGGCCGATTTCGCGACAGACTTGTAAGTCGCTCTCTCAACCTCCAGTACAGAAAGCCCGGCGGACACATCAGCTCTAAGCCGCTCCAGGTAACTGGCCTCAACCCGGGATTCCAGCCAGCCCTCACGCCAGCTATCGGCTGCGAGTGCAATCATTACACCCAAAACAACAATGCCCAATTCCGCCAGCGCTCTTTTCAATTGTTCGATCCTTTTCACGTCACACGAATCCCTGTAACAGGAATAAGGTGCCGGGTTTAATTACTGCGAAAAGAAATAAACCCGGCACCATATACGGTCATGCCTCCTTGTTTAGTCCAAGCCTTTCGTTTTCGCGCTCGAAGATGCCGCGAATAACAGCACCATCGGAGGGCTCCTCCTTGAGTGTTTCCGCATCCCACTGGCTTCTTGCCGTATCAAAAAAATCGCCGCCATAAATATGAATCCCGCCGGTGAAGCGCAACAAAGGATTTGTCACTGAATGCACGGCGTCCTCGGGTAACACTGCCGTATCTTTTACGAACAAGGCATCGGCAGCATAGGCCTCGATTCCGTCGGCTGAACGTTTCCAGAAGATGTTGTCTTCGCGACCTGTGTAGATTCCTATGTTGGCCCACATCAGATGATTGTGCGGCATAAGATTCATCTGTGGTGTCCATGTAGCAGCAAATATCGTCAGTGTTTCAGAGGTGTGCAGTACATTTAGTCCGGCCCTGGCCGGATCCCCGAGGGCTGCCAGAACAGCGTCAGGTGTAGAGACCGCTCTGGCAAGCACTTCCCTGACGGCGCCTTGCGCATCAGCCTCTTGATTCGCTGTCACACAATCTGCGACAAAACGTTCAACGTCCAATCTTTCTACCCCAACTGATGTGGATCGTTTGCTTCTTGCAACCGACGAAACTGGAAATGCCAGCTGGCTACAGCCACTGCGCCAGCAACAACCGCGCGTCGTTGCAGACTGATTAGCGGTTTTTCAGAACACGCCATTCACTGGTCTCCCAAGCTATTACTCGCGCATAGGACAGGAGGATACCATTCAAATTAACGTATTTTCCCTCCGCCGGCTTGATTTCAAGGCGTAACTAGCGGGCCGAGACGTTTCTGGCATAATTCCAGGAGCCGATGATTCGCGTTTCGGATTCGTGGTCCCGCAGATGTTTCCGCTGCCATTTTCTGAATGCCCGTGTTTCGAGATCATCAGGCAATTGCCAGTGCCTTTTCTTCAGGAACCTGGCTACATACTCGTCAAGATAACCGGCAGTCTGAACTTCCGCCAGATCGTCGAGGTACTCGTCTTCTGAATCAGCCGTTTTTGCCTGGTGCTCAGACCATGTCTGCAGCAGCAATCGCCTGGCGGTTACTTCACAATCAAACGAACTGGCGTGAGCCGGGTTATCACCGCCGATCTGTAACTGGCAGGTGCTCCTGGTGAGACTGTAACTTACCCAGCTTTGCAACACCGGGTCAGGGTCTGTCCAGGCATTCTCTGCCAGATAGAAAGTGTCACCATCTGTAACACCGTCGCGCAGGTATACCTGGCCGTTGCACGCGGAGATTAAGAGCATAAATGGAAGCGAGTAAATCAGGTGGATGCGCATTGAGAACCTGGTGTGGTCAACCTGGTAGAAGCATACGCAAAAACTCCTTAACCAGGCCTGAAGTACCTCTCAAATTGAGGGCATCTCACATAATCCAATCGCTACCTGCGTGATCCGCGTACAGATACCGATAAGTATGATGCGGTATCATGCGTGCACATTGAGGGAGGCAGTACCGCTTGAGCACCAGCATCATCATCCTGGCCGCTGGTCAGGGCAAACGCATGAATTCCGCAAAACCCAAGGTCCTGCAGCCCCTGGCCGGTCGACCTATGCTGCAGCATG
>QNFK01000067.1 GCA_003645495.1 Gammaproteobacteria bacterium | reverse complement strand
TCCCCCGCGATGTAATTATGCTGCAGCAGTTGCTGTTCCATGACATCCAAAGCCTTGTAACCACCGGTTGTTTTTTCCTTCAGCGCAGCCTGTTTGTCCGGGGGATTGCCGAGATATTGAATTATGAAGCGGGCCGTTGCGATATTTGGTTCGTGGCTGTACTGCTCAAAAAACATCCATTGCAGTACCTCTGCGCGGGTAAACGCATCTCCGGCAAAAAAGTCGCTACCGTCGGCGAGATAACAAAGTATTGAGTTTGATTCAGCCAGATAACGACCATCCGGAAGTGCAAGCAGTGGAATTTTGCCATTGGCATTCATTGCCAGAAATTGGGGCGTGCGTGTATCGCCGGCCAGAATATCGACCTCCTGCCAGTCATAGTCGACGCCCATTTCCGCGCACAACATTTGCAACTTGTAACAATTCCCGGAACGGGAATCGCCATAGATTTTCAATTTTTGTTTGCTCAATTTCTCGCCTTCTTTACAGCGCGCAACGCCAGCACTTCGCGCCGATTCAACCGCCGGATGGAGAAAAATGCGGCTACACCAGCACTGCAAAATGCGTAGATATGGTCGATTACACTAATTGTGTTTCTAAAAAAATACCGCATCGTGTCCATGGATAGCCCGGCGATTACCTGCAGCGGCCGCGCTTCTATGTAGCGCCCGGTTTCGAGAACGCCAATCATCAGGTTGCCGGCATACGCCGCGACGCCGGCCACCACGCTGGCTATCAACGGAAAGCGCCAGTCAAGGCCGCGACCGAATCGTTGCATCGCCAATCCGATCAGAACGCCCATCAGTATCGATAACCACGGAAATACTCGCCCGGTTGTCATCGCCTGCACAGCCCATATCCAGCAAAGCAGTGCTGCAACTGCCACACTGCCGAGAATTCCGCGCAGCAGCGACTCCTCCGCGAGGATGCGTTTGACATCCGGTTTAGGATATTTTTTTTTGCTGGGTTGGGAGTGTTTTTGTTTTAGTCGAAACATCGTGTGCTAAGCATTTGAATAAGAGCAGTATATTACATGTATCCCGGTATTCATCGATTGTGGGCCAGTCACCATCAGCGATGGTATATTGTCTGGCAGCGTAACAGTGGAATGTTAGTCCTGCAGAATTCGGAGGTCTGTGTGCGAAGACAACTACAACTCGGCCTTGCGGCCATTGCAACATGTATCCTGCTTTTGACGTCCTGCGCCACGCCGCCGAATATCATTCGAACGTTGCAAGACCCGTCTGTAGGACAGGTACATTTCAGCAACGTTCTGGTTATCAGCGTCGCTGGCGATTTTGCCTCAAGAACCCAATTTGAGAGAGAATTTGCGGCTGCCTTTGCGGGTGATAAATCGGCGGCGACAGCCTACTACACCGTCGTTGGCAGGAACCCGCAGGTTGCGCGCAACGCGATTCATAACGCTATCCGTGCGCGTAGATTCGATGCCGTTCTTTTTGTCAGGCTTAAGGGACAGGATGTCGCTGGCGCGGTCGCCAATCGACCGACGGGAGGCGCGTTTGATCTGTTTAAGTATGATTACCCGGAGTTTAATGCTGCATCCGGTTTCAAACGTGACTCAACAGCGACGTTTGTCAGTGAACTGTACGTGGCAGCAGATGAGAGAAAAATCTGGGCGATTGAATCGCTGATTTTTGAACATGATTCGGCAGACCAGGTGATTGAGGTGCAGGTGAAAGCGATTGCAGGGCAATTGCGCAAAGACAGGTTAATTCAGAATTGATCGACCCCTGCAGACACTCATAAGAATATGTAGGAGCCCGTCCTGACGGGCGACAAACAATAAAAAGCCGGGATCAGACTTCATTAGAAACTGAAATCTGATTCCGGCTTTTTATTGTTTGCAGAACCCAACCAATCGAACCCGCTTCAAAATAGCACCTGCCAGACTACAGACAATCACGATAATCTAGCTTAATCGCCCGTCAGGACGGGCTCCTACAAGTTATTCTTTCTACTGTGGGCGCTGCTTTAGCCGCAAATGTCGGGTGCTGAGTTCTTCATCACAAGTTCTGCAGCCGCCAGATCCTCCAGTGCAGTACCCACCGATTTAAAAAGCGTAATGGCGTCGTCATTACTGCGTCCACTCACCTTTCCACTGACAAGCTCGCTGAGTTCACCCTTAATATCCGCTTCACTTATCGCCTCGCTCTGCAAAGCCTGAACAATTTCACCTGCCTCCGATAACGCACCTGCCCGCGTATCGACAAACACTTCTGCCCGAACGATCGCACTCTCGTCGGCCTCGCACATATCCGGCTTAAACGCACCGACCAGATCGAGATGCTGCCCTGCACTTAGCCATTCACCCATAATGAGCGACTCCGTTGCGAGCGTTGCACAGCTGATGATATCCGCCGCCCGCGCCGCATCCGCAAGGCTTTCTGCAATAGTCACCGAAAATTCTGCCGCAGAAAACGTGTTGGCAAGTTTTTTTGCTGCCGCCGGTCGGCGGCCCCAGATACAGACTTCGCGTATCGGCCGTACGCTCGCATGTGCCGCAACCAGGTGCGGCGCAAGATTGCCTGTCCCAACCATTAACAATGTTTGTGCATCTTTGCGTGACAGATAAGCGGAAGCGAGCGCAGAAGCCGCAGCCGTGCGCCGCAACGTGAGTTCAGTGCCATCCAGCAGTGCAACCGGCACACCGGTCTCGGCACTCATTAACAAATAGCTCGCAAATACAGCCGGGGCACCGAGCTTCGCGTTGTCCGGAAATACCGTGGCTATCTTTACGCCCATCCCGCTGCCCGGCTGCCACGCTGGCATTAACAACAATGTGCCGGGTGCGCCGTTCGGCACGTTCACTTCATAATGTGCCCGTTGCGGAACCTCGATACTCGCGCTGAACGCATTTTTGAGTGCCTCAATCAGCTGCTCGTAAGGCAATGCCTTTGCGACTGCTTTTGCGTCGAGTGTTAACAATATTATCTCTGCCGTCCCCGTGTCTTCGAAGCGAGAATAGCACTTCCACACAACTGGTAAGACCTGTAAATTCGAGCTTCGCATTTCGCGGTAACTAACAAGACAAGCAGCCGGGAACAAATGTCACTGCAAAGAAAACTTGGTCTCTGGGCCGTGCTCGCCATTGTCATGGGCGATATGATTGGCTCCGGGATCTTCTTCACACCCGGGGAGCTTGCTGCAGTCGCAACGAGCGAGTGGCAGGTCTATTTTTTCTGGGCGCTGTGCGGCTTCATTTCATTATGTGGTGCGCTGACCCTGGCGGAGTTGTCTGCCCTCATACCTAAAGCCGGCGTTTCCTACCACGCGCTCACCGAGGCCTACGGGCCATTTGCCGGTTTTATGCAGGCATGGATGATGGTGCTCGTCAGCGGGCCAGGCGCTATCGCCGGTGTCGCCATACTATTCGGCGAACTGGCAAACCAGGTGTTTGGTTCCGGTTCATCCGGTATGCAACTGACGTGGGCCGCTGCAGCAATAGTATTTTTCGCTTTGATAAACATGCGCGGTGCGGAATGGGGCGGCCGCACCCAGATCGTGCTCACAAGCCTGAAGATTATCGGCCTGGTGGCACTGATAGCAGGCGGACTGCTCCTTGCAGCTCCGGCAGCAGAGACGACAGAGGCTGCAGACTCGCTGGCGCGCGACGAGGGATTTATTGGCTTTCTACGATTTGTGGGTCTGGGTGTCGCGATTGTACTGTTCACTTACGACGGCTGGATCGACGCATCCAATATCGCCGGCGAGGTAAAGAATCCGAATCGAAACTTCCCGATCGCGATGAGTATCGGCGTTATTTTAATTACCCTGATTTACCTTCTTGTTAATTACACCTTCTTACGCGTTGTACCGCTCGAGGTCATGCGTGAAAACCCGACACTGGTCGCCCCGGCAGTTGCAGAGGCTGCGTTCGGCCCGATCGGTGGTTCTGCGCTAAGTTTATTGATGTGGATTTCGATATTCGGCGCACTTGGTGGCCTGATCATGACGCTGCCACGGCTTTTTTATGCGGCGGCCTCCGAGTACGTCGGACTGTCATCGGGAACCCGACTGTCGCCATTTTTTCGTACCGTCGCATTCCTCTCGCCAGCGAGAAACGTACCCTCCGGCGCCATTCTGTTCGCTGCCGGCGTGTCGATTGCAGCGTTGTTTTTCTTCGGCTCCTTTTCTCGCATTGTCACATTTTTTGTTGTGCCGTTTCAGTTCATGAATATCCTCATGGTTTCGTCGATCTTCAAACTGCGACCGATGAAGTCTGAACCCGGAACATTCCGTTTACCCGGGTATCCTGTTGTGCCCGCCATTTTTATTGTCGTTATGACACTGTTCATGATCGCCGCACTGATATACAACCCGATGGACAGCCTGATCGGCATAGCGTTGACGCTGGCCGGTGCCCCGGTCTACAGGGTTCTGGCGGCAAGACGTAAGGATCAGCCAGTTGAATAGGTTTCGAGCGCTGTTTCCCGGGGACAAGACAATCATTGGCATGATCCACCTGCCACCTTTGCCCGGCTACCCTGAGTCCAGGGGAATAGACCACGCGATCCAACATGCAGTCGCAGATTTGCACGTGCTTGAACAAGCCGGGGTGGATGGCGTTTGGATCGAGAATGAATACGATCGTCCGCATCGTGTAACGGCGGAGCCGGAGACCATTGCGGCGATGACCGCGATCACCCGGACTGTCGTGCAGGAAAGTAACGGGGTGATCGTTGGGTGTGAGATTCTGCTGAATGACCCGAAAGCATCACTGGCAGTAGCCAGGATGAGTGGCGCAGGTTTTATTCGCACCGATTATTTCGTCGATGCCATGACGCGGCCTGAATACGGCGAGTTCGAAATTGATGCAGACAATCTGCTTATTTACAGATCTGCTATCGACGCGGATGACATCCTCATCCTGGCGGATATCCAGGTCAAGTACGCCAGAATGATCAGAAAGCGGCCCTTGCGTGAATCTGCACAACTGGCTTGCGAGAAACAGGCAGACGCGATCGTAGTTACGGGCGACCTGACCGGCGATGCGCCGGTAGTCGAGCACCTGCGCGAGGCGGCAAAGGGAGTCGCAGCAAGTGGCCAGGATACACCGATCCTCATCGGTAGCGGCCTCGATGCTAAAAACGCAACAACCCTGCTCGCTGATTGTGGCGGCGCCATCGTTGGTACAGCGCTTATGCGAGACAAGGCTGTTGACGCGGGATCGGTCAGAGCGCTCATGCGATCACTCGGCAACTAGATGAACATTGTCTGCGTAGGTGATTGCGGTGTTGATCACTACCTGCCCTCGGGTGAATTATTCTTTGGCGGCATCACCGCCAATTTTGCCCGCAATGCGAAGCAGGCGTTTCCTGATGAGGACACTATTCAGATTATCTCAGCGGTTGGTGACGATGACGGTGCCGAGCTCGTACTCTCCTCACTGGCTAACTCAGGAATTGATTACCATATTTCCCGCTTATCAGGGGCTACACCGGTTCAGTACATCGCGGTCCAGCCAGACGGCGAGAGGAAGTTCGTCCGCTATGAAGAAGGCGTTTTGCGAGACTTCCGCTTCGGCGAAGCGGAGCAACAAATTATTGCCCAAAGCAGTCTGTTGGTAGCTCCGGTATATCTGCAAATCGTTGGGCTTTTTGATGAGCTGATGTCCATTTCAACCGCAGGCCAAACGGCTATCGATTTTGCTGATTTCCTGGCGCACCCTGACTTCGAATTGCTCGAGCGGCACATCGGGCAAGTAGATATCGGCTTTTTCGGTTTATCGAGTGACGACGACGCAACCATTGCCCGTATTGAGACCTTGGCTGAAGAGCACAACAAGCTTTTCGTAGTTACCCTGGGTGTCGCCGGAAGCCGTGCCTATCTCGGCGACACACGTATCGACTGTGCTGCCGCTCCCGTAGCCGAGGTTGTCGATACAACAGGTGCGGGCGACGCTTTCGCGGCAGGGTTCCTGAGCCGCTACTGCCATAGTCATAGCATCCAGGATTCCCTGGCAGCTGGTGCTGAGCTGGCGTCACAAATTATTCAGCGGCAGGGTGCCGGGCTCTAAACTCACCCGGCCAGAGCCGCTCCCCTCGTATGTTGTGTCCTTGTCGCGGTTTTTACTTACTGGATTCCGGGCCATGTGATCGTATATTCAAAGAGCAGCTTCGCTACCAGTAGCCGCAGGAGGGTCGGATTATGTATTTTGTCAATTCCTACATCACCGTTGCGATATACCTGGCGGTGGTCGTCAGCCTCGTTCTTGCTATTTTTCACTGGCGCAATTCGCTTGCCACGGAAAGCCGTTTGCGGCGCATGATGGAGAGTTGCGGTATTGACCGGGAGACAGCTGAAAATGCGGACCAACTGCTGAAGATTGACATGTACGCGGTTCGGAACCGCTGCCGACATTGCCCGGCTACCGGCTTGTGCGATCACTGGCTTAGCGAGGAAGCTGCCACCAGCAACGACTTTTGTCCAAACGCGCCTTTCTTCCGTGATGCTGCAAAGCTACAGACACTCCTGACCTGAAACCGGATCCGGCGGGCGATCCGGACACATTTCATCCTCACCACAGACGTTTTACACTGGGGCTACCCAGGCCGCGCTTATTAGCAAATGCGGTACGTTGGCGGAGGATGATATGAGTTCCAGCGATACAGAAGCACGACCCGTGATGGGAGAACAAGCCCTGTATGACAGCTTTATGGCCGTCGCCCGCAATCGAATAACAACCCGGCAATTCGAGCCGAATTACGATGTGCCAAAAGAACATTATGCAATGATTCTCGAAGCAGCACGTCACGCACCGTCAGGCGCGAACGCCCAACCCTGGCATTACATAGTGGTCCGCGAGCCCACGGTAAAGCAGAAAATAGCGGATTATTTCGTCGCCGAGCAACGCATTCGCGCGAAACTAAAAATGAAATTTCCAACGCCCAACTATGCGGGACTCGCCGACGCCCCGGGATTCATTGTCGTCGTAGCGGACTTTCGCTATGTGAAAGCTTTTCCGGTTCTAAAAGACGATGACTCTGACCTCAATAAAATGTATATCGAGAATGCGGAACGTATCCTTTTGCAAAGTGTTGCCGCGTCTACAATGTCAGCACACCTGGCGGCGGCAGCGCTCGGTTACAACGTGTGGTGGGTGACCGCGATTGGCCAGCAGGAAGCGCAGGACGCAATGCGACCCTTACTCAACGTTCCAGACGAGCTTTCAATACTCGACATCATGTGTTTTGGACCGCCGCTAAAGGAACCCTACAAGCGCTGGAAAAAAACACCGCAGGAAATCACCCACTGGGATGTATTCGATCGCAGCAATTTCATGACCGACGAAGAGCTGGATACCTGGATCAAGAAAAAGCGCCACAAGGTCATGTACAAAGACGCTGCGAAAATTGATTGAGCGGTTTCGATCGCTTCATAACCCGCCCCGGTTACACCTGCACTGTTTTTACACGCACCGGAGCGGGTTATTGGCCGTCACCCTGAACTACGGCTTAAACGAATTCGCCAGTTCGCCTAATAGAGCAACATAAATACCATGACAAAACTCTACGGCGTCGTCGGACTTCGATTCCCATGACGAGGTCCATCCCACCAAAGTACCGTTACCCTCCGCAGAAGGTTTAAGGCTGACAACACCAACATAGTCGTCAACCTCTGCCTTCGAGACAGGGGATGGGCCATCATCGATCGAATATCTCAGAAAGTGTTTATCGCTATTTATCTCTATAAGGGTTTCGTGAAACACGTTATTTAATATCCGTCTTGCACCTGGCGTGCCTCCATCAATATCACCCACTTTCTCAACGTTACTTATCACATTGGGGGCCCATGAAAGATCGTGGAAATTGATAAACCTGCTCCATACATCCGCTACTGGTGCATCAACTATTATTGATTGATCGGTTGTTGGCATAATTGCCTCCTATAAAATGTCGTACAT
>QNFK01000066.1 GCA_003645495.1 Gammaproteobacteria bacterium | reverse complement strand
TGGCATGATCTGGCAAGGCGTTACCCGCCAAATTCCAGACTGTTCGGCAAGATCACCAACATTGCTGATTACGGTTGCTTCGTTGAAATCGAAGAGGGCGTTGAAGGCCTGGTGCATGTATCCGAAATGGATTGGACCAACAAGAACGTCAATCCTTCCAAGGTTGTGCAGATCGGAGAAGAAGTCGAAGTGCTGGTCATCGAGATCGATGAAGAGCGTCGACGTATTTCTCTTGGTATCAAACAGTGCAAAGCCAACCCATGGGCAGAGTTCTCCACGACAGTTAATCGTGGCGACAAAGTCAGCGGCCAGATCAAGTCTATTACCGACTTCGGTATTTTCATCGGACTCGACGGTGGCATTGACGGACTCGTTCATCTCTCAGATATTTCCTGGGACGATACGGGTGAAGAGGCGGTGCGCAATTATTCCAAGGGCCAGGAAATTGAGGCTTGTGTGCTGGCAATTGATTCCGAGCGCGAAAGAATTTCGCTGGGCATCAAGCAAATGGATAAAGATCCGTTTTCAGGCTGGCTTGCGGATCATCCGAAAAACTCTGTGGTCAAGGGAACAGTTACCGAGGTTGACGCACGTGGTGCGACAGTGGATCTTGGCGACGGTGTCTTTGGCTCACTGAGGGCATCGGAGCTTGCGATGGGTCGTGTGGAAGATGCGCGGACAATGATCAAAATTGGTGACGAAGTTGAAGCTAAATTCACCAATGTTGACCGCAAAAACCGTACCGTTGCGCTGTCTATCAAGGCGAAGGAAGTGCATGAGGAGGCCGAGGCGCTCAGTAGCTATAAGTCTGAGACTGCTGCCTCATCATCTGGTACCACGCTGGGCGAGCTTTTGAAGGAAAAAATGTCCGGTGGGACAAAATAGAAAAAAAAGTGGCCCGGGCCTCGCGGTCCGGGCTATATTTCCTTTATAATCGGTAGCTTAGCCGTAGAGCATTCAGAATAATAAGCGAAGTGCGTTATGACAAAATCAGAACTCATTGAATTGATCGCCAGAAAGCAGAAACACCTGCCGGCGAAAGACGTTGAGCTTGCAGTCAAACACCTGCTGGATTTGATGAGCGATTCGCTCGCCCGGGGTGAACGCGTTGAAATAAGGGGCTTTGGCAGCTTTTCGCTGCATTATCGGCCGCCCCGAATTGGCCGAAATCCGAAAACAGGTGAGGCCGTAGCGCTCTCCGGCAAATATGTTCCGCATTTCAAACCAGGTAAGGACCTGCGAGAAAGAGTGAACGCCAGCCGCGACTTTCCAATCAAGAGCTAGCGCGTTTTTCCAGCGCGATGCCAAACGAAGGGCATTTATCTGTGCCCGCTTACCATATTCCAGAGAAAGCAATACACTGTGCGTGTTTCCAGACAGGCCGTGGGTCTGAGCGTATTGGAGTAGGAACATGCTGAAGAGAATTGGCATCGGCGTCCTGATCATAGTGATCTTCGTCATGATGCTCTGGTTTACCAGCAATAACCCGGGCAATGTTGAAATAGACCTGGCATTTGGTGTCGTCCAGCCATCTATTCCGCTCGCGTTTTCGGTCACATTTGTTATCGGCTGGGCTTTTGGGCTGTTGTGTACGGCCATTTTCATGTTCCGCATCGTTAACGAGAGACGCCGGCTGCGCCGCGCGCTCAGAAATACAGAGTCCGAGATTTCAAGCCTCCGCAACCTGCCGCTGGCCGATGCCGACTGAGTCAACATTTCTGCTTGCCGGTCTGTTCCTGTTGCTTGCCGCAGCGGGTTGGGCGCTTGGCCGTTTTGGTGAAAGAGAGGAGGACGAGGCCGCACCACCGCCGCTGAATATTGACTATCTCAAAGGCCTGAATTTCCTCTTGAACGAACAGACCGACCAGGCACTTGAGCACTTTCTGAAAATGGTGCGAGTCGATGACAAGACCATTGAGACTCACTTTGCTTTAGGCAGCCTGTTTCGCCGCCGCGGTGAAGTAGATCGCGCGATTCGTATTCACCAGAACATCATTGCGCGTCCGGATCTTGCAGCAGAGCAACGCGACCAGGCGCTGTTCTCGTTGGCGAAGGACTATCTTAAAGCGGGATTGCTCGATCGCGCCGAGAACCTGTTTGTTCGTTTGTCTCAGGGATCGCGCTACCAGGTCGAGGCGCTGGAGCAGTTGTGCCGAATCTACGAACAGGAACGTGAGTGGGAAAGGGCGATCGATGCCGGACAAAAGCTTGAGGTGCTGAGTGGCGAGTCGCTGGCGCTGCAAATAGCACATTATTATTGTGAGCTTGCCGAACAGGCGGTGACCAAAAAAGACTACGGCGCCGCCCGTGCCTACGTTAAGAAAGCACAAAGTGGCCGGCCACGGACACTTCGTGGCGCGCTGATTCGCGCGGAGATTGCCCGGGACACAGAAGACAACAAAACGGCATTGCGCCTCTATCATCGCATTCTTGATGAGAACACCTACTTAATTACTGAAGCGTTGCCAAAGCTGGTTGAGATTCATGATCGTGACAATTCCACCGCTCAGCTGGAAAAGAACCTGACGGCATTGTTCACCAAGCATCCGGAAATGAAGATCGAGGTCGCGTATACGGCAATCGTCAACAATATTGGCGGAATAAAAGTCATTGATGACTGTGTCGAGGAATACATGCTGAATGAACCGACATTGACTGATTTCATCGACCTGCAAACACTTGATGAGGGTTCTGCAGAGGATCGCCACACGGCGCTGACCAAGGTGCGGGCGGCGCTCAGCAAGCTGGCTTCAACAACGCCAAGGTACCAGTGCAAAGAATGTGGCTTCTCCAGCCAGCGTCTGCTGTGGCAGTGTCCGAGCTGCAAGAACTGGGAAGCTCAACGACCGTTTACCAGCGTTCGGTTTGACTCCGTATTGCAGCGTAGTTCCAGCGTTAACTAGCCCGGACTAACAGCCTGCCGGGTCTTGCAGGCCCATTTCACAATAAACTCCTGAATTTTGCGTGCGGCTCATCGGTTGCCGACACCTTAAGCTCCATCGGTGTGCGAATGAAAAGTTAACAACACTGATAAGGAGTTTCAGATGAAAAATATAAAACGGACACTGGCAGCACTATTGATCGTTATGGTTGGACCGGCTGTTGCATACGCAGGTCCCGTTAACGTCAACACTGCCGATGCGGAAACCATTTCGGCGGAGCTGAAAGGGGTCGGTATTACGAAGGCGCTGGCGATAGTCGAATTTCGCGAAGCTAACGGGCCATTCAAGTCTCCGGAGGACCTGGCGATGGTTAAGGGCATTGGCGAACGAACTGTCGAGATAAATCGCGAATTCATCTTGTTGAATTCGACAGCGAGTAAGTTGAAGTAGGGCGCAGATTGCCTTGTAGTCCCGCGGGCTGCGCCAGGGTTACCTGGCGCAGAACCGCTCAATACAGCCAGTTCACACTCAGGGCTGTGACGGGTTACGCGCCCATTGCAGGCCAATTTTGGCTATGATTCGGCATCCTTATTGAGAGCCGGAGATTGATCTTGCACGCACCTGTCCGATCCGCTGTTTTTCCTGTCGCGGGGCGCGGAACCCGCTTTTTGCCTGCTACCAAGGCAATCCCGAAGGAAATGCTACCTATAGTAGACAAGCCGCTGATTCAGTACGCAGTCGAGGAAGCTATATCGGCTGGCGCGACGAAACTGGTATTCGTAACCGGCAGTTCGAAACGAGCTATTGAAGATCATTTTGATACAGATCCGGAACTCGAACGAGCGCTGGAGGAATCCGGCAAGGCCGAATTGCTGGAGAGCATTAAAGATGTAGTGCCGAAAGGCGTGTCCTGTATCTACATAAGACAGGGTGAGCCTCTCGGACTCGGGCATGCCGTACTATGCGCACGCCCTGCAGTCGGAGACGAGCCATTCTTTGTGCACCTGGCCGATGATCTTATCGCCGGTGAGCCCTCATGCCTGAAGCAGATGGCTGATGATTATCAGAATCACGGCGCTAGTGTAGTCGCGGTCGAGGAAGTGCCGCACGAGACAACGTCAAGCTATGGAATTGTGGCCGTCGAGGCATCCGATAACGGGCAACGGATGACGAAGATTGTCGAGAAACCAAAACCTGAAGATGCACCATCAAATCTTGCCGTCGTCGGACGTTACCTGCTGGCACCACAAATATTCGATAAGCTGGAAAACACCGGCAGGGGCGCTGGCGGCGAAATTCAATTGACAGACGCTATCGCCGACTTACTGGATGACGCAGATGTGTATGCCTACCCGTTTAGCGGTGATCGATACGATTGCGGCAACAAACTTGGCTATCTGCAAGCGACAGTTGCTTACGGGCTGGCAAACGATGAGGTAGGCGATTTGTTCGAAGAGTATCTGCGGAGCAAACTGGGGAGTTAGTAATAACCGGGCAAAACAGACGTCATTGCGAGCCCGCAGGGCGTGGCAACCTCAAACAGGTTACTGCTGTGCTAAACGGCGGCTCTACTAAAATGTTGAGAGATTGCCACGCCCTGCGGGCTCGCAATGACATCTGTACCTTCAGGCTCGCAATGACGTCTGTTCTATCCTACTTTCTCGTCAGGCTTGCACTCGCGATTCACGCCTGCGATCCGATTCCGTCAGGAATTTCTTGCGTACGCGAAGATTATGCGGCGTGATTTCCAGCAATTCATCATCATCCAGAAACTCAAGCGCCTGCTCGAGCGAGAAGCGAATCGGTGGTGTCAAAACAATGTTCTCATCATTGCCCGCAGCGCGAATGTTGTTCAATTGCTTCGCTTTCGTCGGATTGACCACCATGTCGCTTTGACGGCTGTTGATGCCGACGACCATTCCCTCGTATACGTCTGTGGCATGGCCGATCATTAGCTTGCCACGTTCCTGCAGATTGAAGAGTGCATACGCCAGCGCCTTACCTGGAACCATGGAAACCATGACACCATTGTTGCGCTGGCCGAGCGTTTCCGGAATATATTGATCGTATTTATCCAATACGTGGTACATCAGTCCCGTGCCTGATGTGGAGGTCAGGAATTCTGTACGGAAACCGATCAGCCCCCGAGTCGGAATACGGTAGTCAAGCCGCACGCGGCCCTTGCCATCCGGCAACATCGCCTGCAGCTCTCCCTTGCGATCCGCGAGGCGGGTCATTACGGCGCCCTGGTAATCTTCCTCAAAGTCGACAGTGAGTTGCTCCCAGGGCTCCAGTCTGACGCCATCCTTTTCATGAATGATGACTTCCGGACGAGACACAGCGAGTTCGAACCCTTCACGGCGCATCGTTTCGATCAGAACCGAAAGGTGTAATTCGCCACGGCCAGAGACACGAAACTTGTCCGGGTCGTCGGTAGCTTCCACGCGCAATGCCACGTTGTGTTTGAGTTCCTGGTCAAGTCGCTCACGAATCTGGCGGCTGGTGAGAAACTTGCCATCCTGACCGGCAAACGGCGACTTATTGACCTGGAAAGTCATGCTGATGGTCGGCTCATCGATGGTCAGTGCTGGCAGGCCCTCAGGATGATCCCTGGGACAAATCGTGTCTGAAATTGCGAGTTTGTCGATACCACTGAATACGATGATGTCGCCAGCGTTTGCGGCCGGAATTTTTTTTCGTTCGAGACCGTCAAAACCGTAAAGATCGAGAACCCGGGCATGCCGCACGGAAGAATCTGCGCCTACGATGCTGACCGGCGTATTAGTTTCAATTTTTCCGCGCTGGATTCGGCCAATTCCCAGGGTGCCAACATACGAGTCGTAATCGAGGCTCGAGACCTGCAACTGCAAGGGGCCGGACTCATCGACGTCCGGTGGCGAAACATGCGTAATAATTGCCTCGAGAAGCGGCGTCATATCGCCGTCGCGTGTCGCAGAATCTGTGCTGGCATAGCCGTGCAGTGCCGAGGCGTAGATCACTGGAAAATCCAGCTGCTCGTCTGTGGCTCCAAGGCGGTCAAACAGGTCAAAAGTCTGGTCCAGCACCCAGTCCGGGCGGGCACCGTCACGGTCTATTTTGTTGATAACGACAACGGGCTTAAGCCCCTGCGCAAAGGCTTTTTGCGTGACAAAGCGGGTTTGTGGCATCGGTCCTTCCACAGCATCAACCAGCAGTAGCACGCTGTCTACCATCGACAGTACTCGTTCCACTTCACCACCGAAGTCGGCATGACCCGGGGTATCTACGATATTGATGCGATAGTCCCGCCACTTGATGGCCGTATTCTTCGCCAGAATCGTAATGCCACGTTCGCGTTCAAGCTCATTCGAGTCCATCACCCGCTCGGGCACAGCCGCACGTTCTCCCAGCGTGCCTGACTGCTGCAGCAGCTGGTCGACCAGCGTGGTCTTGCCATGGTCAACATGGGCAATGATGGCGATATTGCGAAGTCGCTCGATATTGGACATTGGATTATCTGGGGGTCAATCGAAGAGGCGCGGATTATAGAGACGGTAGAGCGTAAAAGATACTGTCCGGCGGCCAGTTTGGTTATTTGTCAGGCGGCAACTTCGACATACTCGACACGACTGGATGCCCGTGGGATCGGCAGGTTGTCAGATCGCAATCCTTCGAGGTGGAACTGTATAGCCTCTCTAATGACGTTTTCAGTCTCCTCTACGGTCGAACCAGTCGCCACGCAACCTGGTAAATCCGGGGCATACGCAGAAAAGTTTGCACCAGCGTCTTCAATAACAATCGCATATTTCATAGGTGTATTACTCATTCTTCAGGCCAGCCTGTTTAAGGATACTGTTCAGCGTGCCGGGTGCCAAGTTGTCAGACTATTTGCCGGAAATCGCAAAGTAAGTTCAAAGCGTAGCGGCGAAAATTTGTACCAGGGAGAAATTATGAGACGAACAGGTAGTTTGGAGGGCAAGCGTATGGAGCGAATGTCAATCGCCCGTGCCGATACAACGATATTCTCGAATTTTGGGGCAATACATCTATCGTATGGCGGGCGCCTACAAGAGTTGTAGGAGCCCGCCCAGCGGGCGATATGCGTTTAGGATGGAACTTCGTGCAGCAACATTTGCGGGAATTGATCCAGCCCAGGACGATGAAGATCAATGAGTCCATCGGCTGAATCGGATGTAAATCTGTTCCCCTTCAGGGGACGCAAGGGATCGCGCAGCGGTCCCGTTAAGCCACATTGAGCGTCTCACAGACCAAAGCCCCCGGCTTTGCCGGGGGACTATTACTTAGTACGATACCGGTAAATCCAGTGGAGACTTTGATGAGCGAAACCCGAATCGAAAATGTTATGTCAGCCCAGTTCGTATTAATTGCATTGGCATTTATTGGTTTGCAAGCTTGCAGCAAGGAAGACACCGGAACTGAAACTATTGTCAAAGACGAGGCCCAGCCTGCAACTGCAATTCAAGCAGCTGCAGATGGACCGGAGCTGACCGTTGATGCCGATTCGTTTACCTGTCTCAGCGAGATGACGGCAGTTCGACATTTCTTCGTAGATAATTTGCTTGGCGACCTTGATGAGACGGTAGCCATTGCAGAGTCCACGGATGGCGGCGTCTATCCGCCAGGCTCGGTAGTGCAACTCGTACCGACAGAGGTAATGGTCAAACACGGTTCCGGGTATAACGCCGCGACACGTGACTGGGAGTTTTTCGAACTCGACGTGTCGGTCGAGGGCAGCAGTATTCGCAATCGGGGTTTTGTGGACGTCATAAACAAGTTCGGCGGCAATTGCTTCGGTTGCCATATCAAGGCTGAAGCGAAATATGACCTGATCTGTGAGCTGGATCATGGTTGCGATCCAATACCGGTGACGCGTGAAATGATTGCCGGCATTCAGTCGGCAGACCCACGCTGTAATCTTTAAATGCGGTGATTAATGATGGCAATGGTTGAACCCAAAGACGCGAAAACGGATCTGGAAATCGAGAAATGTTTCGATGTGATGTCTGAACTTCGGACTCATCTGAAACGAGAGGAATTTCTGGA
>QNFK01000065.1 GCA_003645495.1 Gammaproteobacteria bacterium | reverse complement strand
TTCGATCAGCGCCTATGGCCAGAGCGGTTCGCGCTCGGCACAGCCGGGCTACGATGCGATGATCCAGGCCTCTGCCGGCCTGATGAGTGTTACAGGAGAGCCTGAGCGCGACGGCGGAAGACCGCAGAAAGTCGGTGTGGCAATTGCGGACATTATGGCGGGAATGTACGCCGTGACAGCCATCCTCGCCGCGCTGGCAGCGCGCAGTCGAGATGGTATTGGGCAGCATATTGATCTTGCGTTATATGACAGCCAGGTCGCCTGGCTGGCGAACCAGAACATGAACCACCTGATCGGCTCGGTTGTGCCGGAGCGCCATGGCAACGCACATCCAAACATCGTTCCCTACCAGGACTTCAGGACAGCGGACGGGTACCTGATGCTCGCGGTTGGTAATGACCGGCAATTTGCTGACTGTGTGCGCGTACTTGATTGTACGGTTCTCGCGGACGACCCGAGGTTTCTCACTAATGCGGCACGCGTTGCGCATCGTGAGGAGCTCGTAGCGCTGCTGGCAGAAAAGTTTTTGGCCGCAAACACTGATCACTGGCTGGCGAAGCTGTCCGAGTGCAATGTTCCGGCAGGTCCGATCAACAATATTGCACAAGTGTTTGCCGAGCCGTATGCGGAAGAACGGCAGTTACGGAGAACATTGCAGCACGCTGAGGCGGGTGAGATTCCGACCGTTGCCAATCCCGTGAGATTTTCGGCAACACCGGTGCAATATACTTTCGCGCCGCCGACGTTGGGTGAGCATACCAATGATATTTTGCGGCATGAGCTTGGCTACACAGAGGATGAAATTGCAGCGCTCGCCGCTGCAGGTGCAATATGATCGGGACGATTGATGTCGTGAAAAGAGTCTCGACTTGAATAAGAGTTCGGAGCAGCGATACCCGTGGCTGCAGGACGCGGTTGCTGGGCATGCTGAAGTCGTTACAGCGAGCAGGCGGCTTGCACGGGAGTTGCGTGGTGTCTATGACGATCTGCAGTTGGCAACCGGCAAGCAGTCCTGGCATACGCCGGCAATTTTTTTCTGGGGTGACTGGCTGGGTCGGAAAATTGAAAGCGCTGCGGATCCGGCCGAATTGCCGGTTCGTATAGATTCTTTTTCTGCGTCGATCATCTGGGAGCGCTGCCTCCGTGCTCATATGCCTGACGAGTTGCTTGGCTTTAGCGGCATCGTGCGCCAGGCCCGCCAGGCCTGGCGGCAACTAAATGATTGGTCAGTACCCGTCGCAGAACTTGTGGCGTTTGCGCGTAGCCAGGACGAGCGCCTGTTTGCCAAAGCGGCAAGTGACTACGATGCACAGCTGCGGGCGGGTTCATGGATAGATGGGGCCGGTAACGCGGCACTGCTCGCTGATCTGCTTGCACAGGAATCAGTTGCGGTGCCAGGGCGGATCACGCTGGCGGGATTCGATCGCCCGGCGCCGTCGGTTACGAACGTAATCGAAGCGCTGGAGTCGGCGGGCTGCGTAGTTGACACCGCGCCGTCGCCGGATGTGAACACGGCTGTCAGTATGGTTTCCTTTGAAAGTCAGGACTCGCAATTGCGGGCGGCAGGCGCCTGGGCGCGTGCGGCACTGGAGAAAAATGCAGATGCCAGAATAGCGATTGTCAGCCCGACACTCGAAAGCGAAGCGGCCAGATCAGGCCGATTAATCCTTGAGGGGCTGGCGCCGGGCTGGCAGTTGGCTGCGGCAGGTCACCGTGAGGCGGTCAACGTTTCATACGGCAGGAAGTTGGCGGACATTCCTGCGATAGCGATTGCGCTTCTGATCCTGAAATGGATCCGGCACGGATTGTCGAGCCGGGAAATCAGCCTGGTTCTGCGTAGCAAGAGTATCGGTAAGGGCGTGGTGAGCGGTCGTAGCCGGCTTGAGTTAATCCTGCGCAAACTGCCGGACCGTCTGTGGAGTGCGGAGAGTTTTCGCCGGGCTTTGCAAGAGCGTGAACAAAGTGAGGATGCTCAGCAGCTGCTTGCCAGCGTCGAGAAAATTGTCGGCTTTGAAAAAGACATAGCCACCGTTGCCAGCCCCGCAGACTGGGCCCGCCAGATCGACCAGTTACTGGGCGACTTGCACTGGCCAGGCGCTATGACACTCGGTAGTAATGAATTCCAGCTCGTGAACCGCTGGCGCAGCTTGTTGAATGAGCTTGCAGCGACGGTCGTAGTAGCTCCGCAAATGCGACTTGCTGAAACGATACAGCGATTGACTGCACTTGCCGCCGAGACCGTTTATCAGCCACAAGCTAAAGCCGGCATGGTGCAGGTGCTGGGCACGCTGGAGGCGGCTGGCATGCAATTCGATGGTATTTGGATCAGCGATCTGGACGCGACCCAGTGGCCACCTGTTGCGCGGCCATCGGTACTTCTGTCGCGTGCGCTGCAAAAGAAATACGCTATGCCCGATGCAACGCCGACCGACACGCTCGAATATTCCAGTCGCGTGTTGCAACGGCTGGTTGCGTCCGCCGATGAGTGCGTAATGAGCTGGGCAAGAATGAAGGGGGATGCAGAGCTGATGGCCAGTCCGTTACTGGATGATATTGCGGCCGAAGAATACGAAGGGCCGCTGGATCCCGGATGGTATGCGGCGCAACAGGTCGGCACGCACACGACGGAACAGCCCGCGGACGATGCTGCCCCGGCGGTAATGCCAGGAGAGAAAATCAGTGGCGGTGCTTACACTGTGCAACGCCAGTCCACTGAACCGTTCGCAGCATTTGTTTACGGTCGTCTGGGTGTGCAGCATCTGGATGCTATTGAAACCGGCCTTTCTGCGAGCCTGCGGGGCAACATTATCCACAATGCCCTGCATAATCTGTTGATGGAAAGGCCGACCCAGGCCGAGATGAAGGGGTGGCAGGACGAAGAACTTGTGCAACGAATTGGTAGTGCGATTGATAACGCCCTGGCGGAGCACAATAAACATGCTGACCCGGTCGTACAGCGTATTTTGTCTCTGGAGCGCAGTCGCCTGCGAGGGTTGCTAACCAATTTCGTAACTGAAGAATGTAATCGTTCGGAATTCGCCATCGCTGAAGTTGAAGAGGCTATCGATTACAACACGTTTGGCGTGAAACTCGGTCTTCGCTTCGACCGTCTTGATCGCATGCCAGATGGTTCAGTCCTGATAATCGATTACAAAACCGGTGCACCGAAAAATCTGCTCAACAAGGATGGTGAGCCGGTGGACCTGCAGCTTGTTGTTTATGCGGACGCCTTGCAGCAGGAGGTTGGCGGCCTGGCGTTGGTCAACATAGACAGCAGGTCGATAAGTTACAAAGGTGCGGGTGGCAGCGTTGAATGGGACCCGCTGGGCGGCGAAGACTGGCCGCAGCGGCTCGCGGACTGGCGTGCATTAGTGCACGCGGCATTACAGAAAATCGCCGCTGGTGACGTGCGGATCAATCTCTTGTTGTCGTCCGCCGAAGGCCGGCGACTGAATATTTTGAGCCGGCTGGAGGAGCAAAAACGTGCTTACTGATGCCGAGCTCCTCCAGGCCGACATCGATGCCAGGGCAGATGCGCTGGATGTGCAGCGGTCTTTTATCGTCCAGGCCCCGGCTGGTTCCGGAAAAACGGAACTGCTGATTCAGCGATACCTGAAACTGCTGACGATCGTGAACAGCCCCGAAGAAGTGCTCGCGATCACCTTTACACGAAAAGCGGCACTTGAAATGCAACTGCGCGTGCTCACTGCGTTGCGACAAGCGCGCGACGGTTTCAGGGCAGAGGCAGCTCATGAACAATTTACAATCTCAATCGCAGATGAAGTACTGGCGAGAGACGCAAGTCTGGATTGGCGCTTAATCCAGTCACCGGGAAGGATGCGCATTGAAACCGTGGATGCATTCAGTGCAGGAATTGCCCGCTCATTACCACTCAGTTCGGGTCTCGGCGGCGCGGTAACGACGCTGGCCGATGCGACGATGGATGCTCTTTACCGCAGCGCGGCTGCCGCAACGCTTGACTGGCTGACGACGAATGATGCTCCTGGCAGCGCGATTGAGCGTGTGCTGGTGCACCTTGATAATAATACCGGCCTCTATATTTCGTACGTGGCTCGCATGCTTGCATCCCGTGAGCAATGGTTGGGCATTACCGGGAGCGGACCTTCGAGCGAGGCAGGCGCAAAAGCCGCCCGCAAGCAACTTGAACAAAATATCGAGCGCATCGTAATTTCCCAGCTTGAAAAGCTGGACGCGCTCCTGCCCGATCACTGTCGCGAGGAGTTGACTGCGCTCATCACATACGCAGCCGGGAATCTCGCTGCGGGTGAGAAACCGGAGCACCCGCTGGCAATAATGCAGGGCAGGGACGATTTGCCGGCCGCCACTGCAGGCGAACGTAGCGCATGGCAGGCGATAGCCAATATTCTCCTGATCAAAAGCGGCGCATGGCGCAAGAGCATAAACAAGAACGATGGATTTCCGGCTGGTGATGATGGCCAGAAAAAGCATCTTCTTGAAGTCATCAAGTCTTTGCATGCGGTAGGTGGATTGCAGGACAACCTGCAACGCGTGACACGATTGCCGGCGCCGGGATACAGCAATGAACAGTGGCAGGTATTGTTAGCGCTGTTCAATGTCTTGCCACTGGCAGTCGCTGAGCTACGCCGGCAGTTCAGTGAGCATGGTGTGACGGATCACGCGGAAGTATCACTTTCGGCTGGTCAGGCGCTGGGCAATGTCGACCAACCAGGCGATATTGCGTTGTCGCTCGACTACAGCATTCAGCACCTGCTGGTGGATGAGATGCAGGATACGTCCATTAGTCAGTACGACCTGTTGAAGAAAGTGACCGCCGGGTGGACCGCCGGTGACGGGCGAACCATCTTTTGTGTCGGCGACCCGATGCAATCGATCTATCGTTTTCGCAATGCGGAGGTTGGTGAGTTTTTACTTGCGCGCCGTAATGGCATTGGCGACATCAAACTCGATTCGTTGCTGCTCAGGCGAAATTTTCGTTCCGGCGAAAACCTCGTTCACTGGTTCAATACGGTGTTCGATCAAATTCTACCCTTGCAGGATGACATATCGGTAGGTGCGATTTCTTACGCCGAGTCGGTGCCGGTCGAGGCGCATGCCGGTCAGGGCGAACACCTCGTCTACCCACTGTTCGATGCGAGCGTTGAAGAGGAAGCGAGCAAATGTTCGCAAGTTATTCAGCAGTGCCTTACAGATAATCCGAGTGACGATGTTGTGCTGCTGGTAAGAAGCCGGACGCAACTCCCGGTTCTGTTGCGTGAATTGCGCAGGGACAGTATTGCCTGCCAGGCTATCGAAATAGATCGTCTTACGGACCTGCCGGAAATAATTGATGCGCTCGCGCTAACTCGCGCTTTGTGTCATGAGTCGGACCGGCTGGCATGGCTCGCGCTCTTGCGCGCACCCTGGACCGGTCTTTGCTGGCAGGATTTGCACACCCTTGTATTGAACGACAGCAAAAGCACCATTCCAGAGCTCCTGCATGATGTCGATCGAGTCAGCACCCTGTCTGTCGATGCTCGCGCTCGCGTACAGAAATTTGTAGCGACAATTAACGAGTTTCGGGATCGCAAGGCTGATGTGTCCTTGCGGGATCGCATTGAGCTTGCGTGGTATGCATTGGGTGGCCCGGCGCTGTTAAGTGACGAAGAGCAACTGGAAAACATTTACCGGTATTTCGATGTGCTCGACAAGCTGGAAACTGCAGGGACGCTTGAGGACGTACGTGAACTTGAAAGCCTGCTCGATGACGAGCGCGTATCGAGCAGCACAAAGAGCGAGTGCCGCCTGCAAATCATGACGATGCACAAGGCCAAAGGATTGCAGTTTGATCATGTGGTCCTGTTTGCCCTTGGACGAATGACTCGCGGCGGCAGCAAGGATGTATTGAGCTGGCTTTATGTGCCAGACGAAAATGGACAAAATGACATGATCATCAGTCCGGTCGGCCCACGCGCGGAACTGGACAACGATCCGTTGCATCAATTTATTGCTGCGACCGAAAAGGAAAAGGAACAGCTGGAAGTCGACCGGCTGCTGTACGTAGCTTGTACAAGAGCGCGAAAGTCAGTTCACCTGATTGGCAGTGTGGGATTAGCGACCAATGGTGAGTCGTTCAGGAATCCGGATGCAAGATCGCTGCTGATGCATTTATGGCCAGCATTAGAATCCGCCTACCAGCTTGAATTCGACCGGATATGCAGTGAATCAAGGGACACTGCAGCTGATGAATCAGTCGATGCGTCACAGGGCCACCTTGTGAATCCGGTATTACGACGGCTCAGAGACGACTGGCAGTTGCCAGTTGTACCCGATTTGCCTGGTGGCAAAGTCCAGGTTGCGACGCCGCTAGCTGATGAGGAAAAGCAGGTCGAATTTTACTGGGTGGGTTCCGCTGCACGACATGCCGGCACGATTGTGCATCGATTCCTGCAACGTATCTGCGACGGTCGGATCGCGATAGACCCATCCAACGTTGCAACGCTACGTCCCGTTAGTAAAACATGGGCGCGAAATTTAGGTGTCGGTGAGGAGCACCTGGATGAGGTTTGCAAACGCGTAGAAGATGCGCTCACCGGAATAACCAGTGACGAAAAAGGGAACTGGGTGCTGTTTGGTGATGGCGATACAGAATTGCCAATTAGCGGGCTGGTAGATGGGGGAGTCGAATCTGTAGTGATTGATCGCATACGAATTGACGAGGAGGGCGTCCACTGGATCATCGACTACAAGACGAGTACCCATGAGGGCGGCAATCTCGCCGGCTTCCTGCAGCAGGAGACAGACAGATACCGACCGCAGCTGGAAAAGTACGTGGCGTTGTATAGCAACCTGACGGATGCGCCTGTTCGGGCGGCGTTGTATTTTCCACTCTTGCAGGAATTTTGCGAGATACGGTTATGAAATTCGCGGCGTCTTAGCTATTGAACACTTCTTGATGCTGCAACCATGCACATTAGTTTAGACAGCCGCTCCTACAGTCTGTCGCAATCCGTAGGAGCGGCTGTCTCAATGGATGTGCTTATGTTCCAGGGCTTGGGAATGTACGGGAGCGAAGTCGCCGCGAATTCTCAAATCCACGTTAATTCCCGCATTGGCGAAGCCTGGCTCAAAGCTGCCCTTCAAAACGAAACTGTCGCTGACCACGCTCATCCGCTGAACCAAGAAACCGCAACTGGTCAGTAATCGAGCGCGGTGTTTCCGCCGTCGCCCCGACATTTCCTATAAACGTATAACTGCCATTTTGCGTCAGCGTTATCGTGCCGGTGACATCAATCACAGCTGACATATCTTCGACGTTGCCAACGATGCCACTGTCTGTCGTCTGAAAGTCCGCACGGAAATCGCCGATCTCAGATGTTGACAACATTGGTGCAAAAAAATCTGTGACCGTGATTGTGCCAAGCGCCTCGCTTGGCAGTCCGTCTTTGATCACCAGTGTGTCGAGTTGCAGTAGGACGTCGCCGCGGATTCCGCTTTGCTGAAAAGACTGGTGAACCAGGTCAAGCGGCACTGAACCGACGAAGTCAGACAGCGTCAGATCGCCGTTCATGCCAAGCGCAACATCGGTGGTCATAGTTCCTGCCGCCGGATTGCCGCTGGCTGTAAATGCCAGTTTGCCCCCGAGTAACGCACCCGGTTGGAATTGCCACGCGAGGTTCTGAATATAAGCGCCGGCCGTTTTGCCCTCACTCGCCGTACCATTCCAGATCGAGCCGGAAATGCCGCTCAGCTGAATCTCTGGTGGTGCAAACCAGTTGTAAGCAACCCGGGCAGGAAATGTCGCGATCAGGACGATCAGAAACACAAAAATACCTGCGGCTATCAAGCGCTTCATGTGACTACTCAGCGTTCCAGTGTCAGGGTCGAATTAACACGTCCCTGGCCATCGGCGGAAACCGCGGAAAAACTGCATGATTGAACCAGTAAGCCGTGCTGCCGATTCAGGTCGCCAAGCCAAAGCATTAAGTCGTCGAATGCGGCATTTTCAAATTCGACCCTGATGCCATCGGTACCCGGTGTCGGTTGGCTGCGTTGCAATGAATTGTA